>DYCT01000052.1 GCA_019417975.1 Bacteroides sp. | reverse complement strand
TGGTTGGGGGGTGCTACTTTTTCGTATACAGAGAATGAACAGGATGGCTTTAAGTTTTTAGTACTCGACGATATTAATGCGAATGGATATACGTTTAAAATCAGTCCGTTTGTAGGTTATTTTATTAAGGATAACATAGCTGTGGGTCTGCGTGCTACGTATGGACGTACATATGTCAACTTAGGTAATATCGACATTAACCTGGGCGATGATCTTTCTTTTCAGATTGAGAACTACCGTTATCTCAGTCATAAAGTGTCGGCCTCAGGATTTGCTCGTACTTACATGGCGTTAGGAGGAAGTAAAATCTTCGGATTCTTCAATGAGATGCGTATCACTTACGGCTATGGACAGGGTAAGACAACCTCGGGTACGGGGACTTCAATGACCGGTACTTGGCAGAAAGTAAACAATCTGCAGATAGGTTGTGCACCGGGTCTTACGGCTTTCGTTAGCAATTTTGCTTCGGTCGAAGTGTCTATCGGTATTGTAGGTCTCGACTTTAGCTGGACCGACCAGATAACCAACCAGGTAGAACATAGTCATCGTCGTAAAAGCTCTGGCGACTTCAAAATTGATTTGTTCTCATTGAACATAGGTTTGACTTTATATTTGTAAGGCATGAAGATAAATAGAATAAACTTCCTAAGTGGATTGTTGTTGCTTGCATTGGCTGTGAGTTCTTGTATCAAGAACGACCTTCCTTATCCGTATATCGTGGGCGAGATTTCCGAAATGGAGGTGTTGGGTCAGACAGCTACGGCCAAGATTGACCCGAATAGTCGTACTGTAGAACTGACTGTAGGCGAGGATGCATTGATTGACAGTATTGTAGTTTCCAAGTTTGTGGCCAATACCGAGTCGAAAATTATTCCTGATTCCAATCGTTGTCACGACATTTTAAAATATCCCGATTTCTCTTTTACTTCGTTGGCCGAATTGCCAAGTGTGGCTAATACAGTCATCGATTTTACAAACCCTGTTACTTTCTTACTTCGTACTTATCAGGATTATTACTGGAAGATTTCGGTCAACCAGCAAATCGAACGTATTATCTCGGTGGAGCATCAAGTAGGGAAACCTGTCATTGATGTGAAAAACCGCATTGCCATTGTTTATGTCGATACAGATCAGTCGCTTACCGACATAACCATTAAGGAAATGAAGTTGGAGGGTAGCAAGAGTGTTTTCATTCCCGACCCGGCTACGGTACACGATTTCAGTCGTCCGCAGTATTTTAAAGCCTATCGTGGCACCCATTATATGGGCGAATGGATTGTAGATGTCCTTACTACCGAGCTCATCTCTTCGCAAGGTGAAGTAGAAGTATGGGCAAAGAAAGCAATTGTCAATGGAGGTATCAAGCAAGGTAAAAAAGCTGTTATCGAATATAGGAAGGAAGCAGATACCGAGTGGAATACACTCTCCGAAGAAGCTGTTACTTATCCTACGAATACCACTTTTAAGGCTACTATTTCCGGTTTGGATGATGATGTTACCTATGCTTGGCGCATTGTCGTGGATGGAGTAGCCGGTAGCGAGTCTACTTTTACCACCGAGAAGATTGTAGAAATACCGAATCTGAATTTCGATACATGGACACAGAAAGGTAAGAACTGGTATGCCAATCCGGTAGGAGACAACTACGATAATCCGCAAGCTTTTTGGGGGACCGGTAACGAAGGTGTTACTTCTACTTTGGCAGGTGGACACGATCCTATTACTGTTCCGGTAGATGGAAGCGAGGCTTATAGAGGCAGGGCCGCCAAGATGCAATCCATCACGGGAGTTACCTTGGTGGGAGCTGCAGCAGGTAATCTTTTTATTGGTAAGTACAAGACCAATATGGGTACTCCTTCGGCAAGTGTCAGCTTTGGTCGTCCATATACAGGAGCTCGTCCTACCCGTATGGAAGGATATTATAAATATCAGTCGAAGCCGATTAATCATGGTTCTTATCCGGGTAACCTTGTTAATGACGAATGTCACATCTATCTTAAGTTGTGGGATGCTGCAGGCAGTATGTTTGGTTATGGCGAGTTTATAGGGACAGAGTCGGTAGATACATATCAGAAATTTTCGTTCGATATTGAATATACTGACTTGAAAGCGAAACCGGCATCCATTACCATTGTAGCTACTTCCAGTCGTTATGGTGGTGAGTTCGAAGGTGCAAAAGTAAAAGGTCAGGTAGGTAATGGAAGTACTTTATGGGTAGATGAATTTGAACTTTTCTATGAGTAAAATAAAAATAAACAGATGGATGATGCTGATGTCGATGCTGTTTATCTTTGCAGTATCGTGTCAGGAAGAAGATGTGTTGAGTACAGGGTCGCTTCAGGTAAATATTACTGATGAGGGTGGTGAGACCCGTGCTCTTCCGGCTTTTACTACAGAGATGACTGGGCTGTTTGATATATCGGTCTATAGTCAGCCAGATTCTAAATTGATTCACCAAAGCACGTGTGCTGAAATTAATGCCGGGAATTTGTTGCTTAAGCCTGGTGAATATACTGTGCAAGCCATTTTTGGTACAAACCCCGACATCGCACTTGATGCTCCTTATTATGAATCGCAAGTTCAGCCCATCACCGTTGTGGCGGGTAAAGCACAAACTGTAGACTTGCATTGCAAAGTGCTTAATGCTGTAGCTGCGTTCGAGTTTACCAATGGCGATGAATTGCAGAAACTGGTGCGCGATTTGGGTGTAGAAGCAGTAGTCCCTACGGGTACTGCCACTTGGAAGTTCGGCGATTCAGCTAATTTCTATTTCAAGGCCGACCAGTCGATTGCTTTCTACCTCACCGGAATGTGGGTGGAGACCAATCAACCTTATCGCAAGAAATTGGGCGAGGTAGATGCTGTCAAGGCCGGATACTTATATAAATATACGCTCACCGTTGAATCGGGTGCTATGGATGGTGTTATCTTCGATATCCGTGTTGAAGATGAATCGAAACCGGTCAGTGTTACAGAGACCATTCCGCAAGATTATTTGCCGAGTCCTAAGATTACAGCTTCGGGCTTCGATTCGAACAATCAGTTGGTATTTACCGAAACAGAAAACAATGTTGCTGCTACCGTTACCTATACGGCAGCTCGCCCATTGCAGGATATGGAGTTTACAGTCGACTTCAACGACCCTCGTTATAAGATTCTGAATGGTACATATACGCTGTCTACCCTTGCACCTTGGCAACGCGATAAGTTTGCCGAACTTGGATTCCAAATCCCCGATGGCAGTCAGACATCCGGCTCTTGGATTGTTCAGACCGATTCGCTGATGACCGTCGATTCAGGCGCAGATACCGAAAACACCTTGGCTGTACGTGTTAAGTCGACAGGTCGCTGGACACCGTTGCAGACCTATACCATTCGTACCAAGTATCCGGTATTCACTATCAAAGCGTTGCCCGAGCAGATGTGGTCGAGAGAGTTTACCATCGAAGAGCCGCAAGTCACTACCGGAGTAGCAGCCAATCTGATGAAGAAATTGGTATTTCAGTACACATCAGACAATGGTAACACTTGGCAAAACCTCAATGCTGTGCGTACGCAGAAGTTTGCCGAGCATCCTAAAGATAAGAAATATCAGGTACGTGCTATCTATCGCGATAAGTTCTATACCAATGAAGTGGATGTAGAATTGGAAACTCCGGTGCAGATGCCCAACTCTAATATGGACAGTTGGAATGCTGAAAACTACAAAAGCGGACGTTATTGCTTCTATCCATGGAGCTCCGATAAGAGTGATAAATTTTGGGATACCAACAACTTGTTTACGACCCGTCACCGCAATAATGCAAGTGTTAACGTCTACAACTACAATGGTTACCACGCAGTGTCGTATGTAGAAGGGCGTGGCGGCACCGGATTGGCAGCAGAGCTTCACACTACAGTAAATGGTCGTGGTAATATGGTAGGTACTGTGCGCGATTATAATAAGAAGCCGGCTCAGCTTTTTGCTGGAACTTCCACCCTGACTATGGGTACCAGTGGATTCTTTAATGACAGTAATGGTGGTAAGGACGTGTTGACATTGGATACAGAGGTGTATTGGAGTAACCGACCTACCGCGTTGAAATTCTGGTATATGTATGCACCATATAAGTCCGATATCTGGTGTGTCGATATCAAGTTGCTTGATGCTTCGAAGAAGGAAATCATCTCCAAGCATTTCGAGAGCGGTGCGGCACAGTCTGCTTGGACCGAGCAGATTGTCTCCCTCGATTATGTCGACAACCAAGTCTATGCCAAGTGTAAATACATTTGTGTAATGTTCCAGTCGAGTATCTATACCGGAAATCAGTTGCCTTATAATGGCAGTAAGACGACAGCCGTCTATTATTTGCTTGATGGTAATGGCAATCTTGTTCGCCATGAATATTCCGATGTATGGTTGGGCAGTACGCTGACGATTGACGACATTTCATTGGTTTACGATAAATAAGCGGAAATTATGAAGAAGATACTTTATTTAGTTATGTCCGCTGTTTTGTTTGCAGCGTGTGCAAGTGAAGATATAGTGGAGTCTGATTACGGTTATCTGCAGCTTGATGATATTGCCGTGGATAGTCGAGTGACCGAACTGCCTCTTACAAAGCTGGTAGAAGGCGGAATGCGGGTACAAATCTGTCAGGACGGACAGGTATTGCCGGAACACGATTATGCTCCTGGAACGCTTTTCGACAAACGTTTCCTTATACCTGCCGGTACATATACAGTCAAGGCATTTACCGATAATCACGAAGAAGCCGCCAGTGGCGACTTAGGAAAGGGTGCTTATTCGGTCGAGTCGGAACCGTTTCAAGTGGAAAAAGGTAGTCTTACAACCATATCGTTGGTAGCTCCGCTCCTCAATACCGCTGTGCGTGTAGCCTTTGCGCCACTTACTTTGACCGATTTTCCCGACATCAATGTCACGATTACTTCGGTAAGTGGTCGTACGGTGACGGTAGCCGGAGCAAAGTACAACAATGCTTATTGTTATTTTGATGTTCCTGCCGATGGCCGATTGACTTACGAAATCAAGATGACTAATGCTGATGGACAAGCTTTTTCCATCCCAGGCGTCTTGGAAGATGTAAAAGCCGGACATTATGAAATCAAAGTGGATGTACAATAAAAAATAGACGAAAATCTCCCAGCTTTTTGGAGGAAGTTTCTGGGAGTAGGGGGAAGCTATTTGTATGTTGTGGCTCCCCTGATAGCGGAAGCCGGTTTGCGTGAGCAAATCGGCTTTTCTATATTCTAAAAAACGGATTGCATGCTTTACTCTTGTTCTGATTTTTCTACTCTTTTTCTTTAGTGTTCTATTTTTCCTATTTTAGGCATTCCGAAAAGGTTATTTTCAGTTTCTCTGAAAAGATATCTTAGGATACTTCGCCAAGTATCTTAAGATAAACCGCCAAGTATCCTAAGATAAATGGTCAAGTATCCTAAGATAAATCGCGAAGTATCTTAAGATATTTTGCGGTTGAACGTATAGATACTTTTTATCCCCTCCAGAGATGTCTGTAGCGAGGATTTCGGATTCTATGTTGTTTTTCTTGTGTTTTGGAGTTTTCGGAGCATTGTTGGGCTTTGCTCTTTGTGGTATTTTTGGAGGATATATCAAGAATTGTTTCGACCGAAAACTTCAGCGAAAGTTGGGAAAACGCATATAGCAACGGTCGATATCGGCAGGTTTTAGGATGCGGTCATCGTAACGCACCAAGTCGATGTCGAGAACGACTGTCTCGGACTGCTTGTGCTCGGGCAATCGGCCGGCATTATGCTCAATGTGTTTAAAGAGGTCGTGTAGTTCTTCGGTAGTCAGAAAGCTGTGGAAACAAGCTGTCTGGTTGTGAAACAAGTTGGCGTTGTACAAGAGACCATAAGGTTCACTTACCATTTCTTCACCGAAAACAATGTCGGGAAAATGGGTGATAAGCTCTGCACGAGCCCGAACCAATTGGGTGTGAGGGTCGGTATTGGAGCCTAAACAGATGTAGCAACGGTGCATGATTCTGATGATTACGTAAAGTGCAAATATGGAGTAAATAAAGCGGATAACCAAATCTTTTTGTAAATTTGCGCTTTCATGTATCTGAAACAACTATGAATAAGAATAAAATAATCGGGACAAAAAAGGCATCGACATACTGCTGTATGGCAGAATTTATAAATATCGGGGGAAACAGAAGATGATAGATAGAAGCATACAACCGACTCTGAATGAGTTAGAAAAGCTGACCTGTCTGCCTCCGGAAAGAGGTGTGATGGACAATGGAATGCCACTCAATGTGATACGTACGGGACAAGTAGAAATGGTGCGTATGGATTTGGTGTTTGGTGGAGGTAGTTATCACGAAGAGGTGCCTCTGCAGGCTGCGGTGACCAACCGGATGTTGCGGGAAGGGACGCGAAGCTTTTCGGCAGCTCAGATTGAAGAAAAATTAGATTATTACGGTGCTTGGCTCAGTCTGCATGTAGGCGACGAATGTTCGGTAGTCACGGTGTTCGCACTAAATAAGTATGTCAATGAGGTATGGAACATCATAGAATCGATAGTAAAAGAACCGATTTTCCCTGAACGGGAGTATCGGGTACTGATGGAGAATAAACAGCAACAGTATTGGGTGAATGCTACAGAAAGCGACTATCTGGCAAACCGCTATTTCGACTTGGCTTTGTTAGGGAAGGAACATCCTACAGGCAGGGGTGTGACAGCTGCTGCTTATTGGGGGCTAAAACGCGAACAGGCAGTGGCTTATTATAATAGGTATTACAATGCGGCAAACTGTAGCGTATATCTATCTGGCTTGGTGACCGACAAGGTAGTGGAGACCACAAAACGGGTATTTGGCAGCGGACATTGGGGAGATACTACGCAGAAAGCCGACTATCGGAAAGTGCTACCGGTGCTTGCAGGAGAGAAACGTCTGTTTGTAAATCGTGAAGATGCAATGCAAAACTCATTGCGCTTGGGTGAGCTGAGCATTGGCTATGGACATCCCGACTATATGGGAATGCGTGTGTTGACCGATTTGTTGGGTGGTTATTTCGGTAGTCGACTGATGAAAAACATTCGAGAAGAGAAAGGATATACGTATGGCATCTCGGCACAGCTGTTGAACCGCCCCGGTACAGGGGTCTTGCTGATTGCTTCGGAAGCAGATGCGGATTATACAGAAGCCATTGTTCGCGAAGTGAGACATGAGATGGAAGTGTTGCAACAGGAACTGGTACCGCAGGAAGAACTGAATATGCTGAAAAACTATCTGTTCGGACGACTTTGCCGAAGACTAGAAGGCGGAATGGCGCTCGCCGATGTGTGGATGGCATTGGATTTGAATGGATTGGGAGACGACTATTACAAACGTATGGATAGGGTAAGGGCTGAGATTACAGCTGCTCAGCTGCGCGAACTGGCTTGCCTATATTTGAAACCGAACGAACTAACCGAAGTTGTAGTGGGTAAAAAAAACACTAACAAAGTATAACGATTTTTTCGTATGTCGGACAGAAATACTAACTTTGAACACGTTAAATCGTTTATTTTAGAATAAAGTCATGTATAAATATATATTCTCATTACTTTTTGTGATTGTTGCACAAACAGCTGTCGGTACGCTGCAAGCGCAGGAAAAAAGAAATTTTATTGATAAGGTGTCTGGAATTTTTTCCTCGCAGATAAAAATAGGAACCTATAAGTTTAAGGATGGAAGTGTATACTCGGGTGAGTTGAAACACGGACGGCCCTATGGAAAGGGGAAAACAATATTTGCGAATGGAGATGTGTACGAAGGAGAATATGTGAAAGGGAAACGAGAAGGATATGGTGTATACACGTTCAAGAATGGCGAACGCTATGAAGGGCAATGGTTTCAAGACCAGCAGCACGGAAGGGGAACTTTTCATTTCTTAAACAATAATCGGTATGAAGGAATGTGGTATACAGATTACCAGCAAGGTATGGGGACGATGTATTATTACAACGGTGATATCTATGTGGGAAACTGGATGCAGGATAAGCGCGAAGGAAAAGGTAAATATACCTGGCAGAACGGATCTGTGTATGACGGTGATTGGAAAGGTGACAAGAAAAATGGAAAAGGCTATCTAATCTGGGATGATGGATCGAAGTACGAAGGCGAATGGAAAAACGATATGCGACACGGAAAAGGAACATTTGCGTATGTAAATAATGATAAGTATGTGGGCGACTGGCAGGAAGATGTACAGCACGGCACAGGTATTTATTATTTCTCATCGGGCGACCGTTACGAAGGAAATTATGTAGAGGGTGCACGTACCGGACAAGGTATTTACAATCATGCTAACGGAGATAAGTATGTGGGTGAATTTAAAAACGGAGAGCAAGACGGAAAGGGAACGTTCACTTGGAGCAACGGAGCGGTATATGAAGGTGAATGGAAAAAGAACCAACGATGCGGATTCGGTAAATATACTTGGGGTAACGGAGATGTGTATGAAGGAAACTGGAAAGACAATAAAGCCAATGGGGAGGGAGTGCTTCGCCAAAAAGACGGAACAAAATATAAAGGCGGATTCGTGAACGGGCTGGAAGACGGAAAAGGTGTGATGGAAGATAAAGAAGGAGTGCGCTATGAAGGGACATTCCGTCAAGGTAAGAAAGATGGCGCTTTTGTGGAAACCGACCGGGATGGCAATTTGATACGTCATGCTATATATGAAATGGGACGATTGAAAAAATAAACATGCGGTTACGCAATGGGATGACTGGTGAGAGAATATCCCTTATTTTGGGGAGGCTGCCGATAGAATATACCTTAAAGATGGTATTGCGGGTGTAAGCAACAGCTCGTATCTTTGCCGTGTAGAAAATAAGTTAGTTAGTCATAATTTTAATTACGTAACCACAAAGTAGATAAAAGCAGCCGGGGCGAAGGGATTTCGCTCCGGCTGTTGCTTTTGTATGGAATGGATGAAGCTGGTGTGTTTAGCCGTTTATCCAGTTGGAAATCATCTGTTTCCCAAAAGGGGTCAGCACCGATTCGGGATGGAATTGGATACCGCGTACATCGTATTCGCGGTGGCGGAGTGCCATGATACACTGGTCGGGCGACTGAGCCGTAATCTCCAGACAGCTTGGAAATTCATCGGGCGATACAGCCCATGAGTGATAGCGGCCAACCTCAAACGGCTGGGGTATCGCATGGAAAAGCAACTCGTCGTATAGGGAATGGATGGGACTGGACACTCCATGGTAGACGTGCGATAGGTTTATTAGCTTTCCGCCAAAAGCTTGTGCTATTGCCTGATGACCTAAACAGACGCCCAAGATACGCTTGCTGGAAGCATACCGACGGATGAGAGGTAGCAGGATACCGGCTTCTTCAGGAAGACCCGGACCTCGCGAAAGTAGAATCCGGTCGTAGCCATCTACTTCGTCAAGGGAGATGCTGTCGTTGTAGCGTACATCAATATCTGTGCAACCCACTTCTTTCAGTGTGTGAAGCAGGTTGTAAGTGAAAGAGTCGTAATTGTCTAACAATAAGGTTTTTTTCATACTTAGTCTGGTCTTTTGTGAACAAGTATCCCGCATGTTGGAATATTTGCGCGGACGAATTTAGGAGATATTTTGGGGATGTGCTAAAAAAATGGATGAAAGTTAGCCTATCTACGGAAAAATTTGTATGTTTGATGAAAAATGAGTAGATAGAGGTGGATGGTATATAAGAC
>DYCT01000051.1 GCA_019417975.1 Bacteroides sp. | reverse complement strand
GTATAGTAATCTATAGTATCTTCGTTAGACAATTCTGCTTTGAACTCTGGAGCCAATGCGATATCAAATACAAATTCGAAATCCTCCATTGTATCGAAGTTCACCGGTTGCTGTTTTTCTTCGTTTGGAAGAGGTTCACCCAACATATTCACATTGTTCTCACGAAGATATTCATAAACTTTATCTTGCAATACTTTGTTTACTTCTTCTGCAAGTACAGCTTTGCCATACTGCTTTTTAACAAGTCCCATTGGGACCATTCCCGGACGGAATCCCGGAATGTTTGCTTTCTGACGGATTGATTTCAAAGACTTTTCAACTTTTTCCTGATAATCCGCTTTTTCAATCTTAACGGTAAGCAATGCGCTCACCTTGTCAATGTTTTGTAATGAAACGTTCATTCTTGACTATTTTATTTTAAATTATTATTGTTCTACAAAAGAGTGTGCAAAATTAGTGTTAAAGTTTCAAATACCAAACTTATACGCAACAAATTATTCAACAGTTATATTCTTTTAAGCTCCCCTGTTACTGCTCTTCATCCGCAAATCGTCTGCCGAATAATAGACTCCCACAAAATTCTAGGTTCAATTATGATACATGGGAACTCAACAATTTACGAAAACATCAGCACCACACCTTGCCACAAAGGCTAAAACGTTCTATTACCTCCATGCATATCTATTGTATGGCAACCGTCATATAGTTTTACTTTTCATCCCTTTAAAATCAGCAATGCCGAAAAGAGACTCGTCATCAATGTGATTTTATCAACAATAGACAAGGCAATTGGTTCGGTTTTCTAATTTTTCAGAGCGCACGCTATTTGATTAATATCCCCAACAACCTACTACCGCTACCATATTTTCTATATCTTTGCGCTCATATAAAACAACAAAAAAAAACATCTTATGAAAGGTAAATTCGAATATTGTTCACCACTCACACAACTGGTATTATTGGCAATAATCGTATTATGTTGCGGTCTGCTTTCCATGTTTTTCTCAGCCATAATATGCATGTATACAACACAACACATAAGTCAAGGTAACAACCTGCGTTTGATGCTTTTCATTCAAAACAGCATTCTCTTTATCGGTTCCCCACTAATAGCTCAACACTATCTTTGGAAGACAAACCTACAAACAACATTCCAATTGTACAAGCCATCGGTCTACACACTAATGATAGGCTGTATCACCATCTTAGGAGCCGGGCCACTCATCGACTTGCTCACCACCTGGAATCAAGGGATACACCTCCCCACTGCCTTACGACAACTGGAACAATGGATGATAGAATATGAAAAAGATGCAGAAATACTAACCAAGCAACTTTTACAAGTGAATTCGTGGGGAGAAGTTATTACAACCTTGATAGTTACTGCTTTATTAGCCGGTATAGGAGAAGAGCTATTATTCCGAGGCATTTTACAGAAACTGTTTATTCAGTGGACAAAGAATATACACATCGGCATCTTTATCGCAGCTTTCATATTCAGCGCAATACACATGCAGTTCTTTGGCTTTATTCCTCGATTGGTTTTGGGAGTTATCTTAGGTTACCTCTATATCGGCAGTCGAAATCTATGGGTACCCATCGTTGCCCACTCGCTCAACAATGCTTGGGTCGTCCTCTTCACCCCCAACGCGCTGACACAAGACAGCGCTATAATAAACGCAATTTCGCAAGCCGAGAACAATGAATGGATGGTAATTGGCAGCATCGTTATAATAACATGCTGCTTATGGGGGTTATGGAAAGATTACTGTTCGTTTTCCAACTGAAATTCCTTACGACGAAGTACAAAATTAGAGCCTAAATACTTAGCACGCACTACTGGATTTTCCGACAGTTCTTCTGGTGTTCCTTGGAAAAGAATCTTCCCCTCGAACAGCAGATAAGCGCGGTCTGTCAAACGCAATGTCTCCAACGCATTGTGGTCGGTAATCAATATGCCGATATTCTTATCCTTCAACTTCCACACAATATGCTGAATATCTTGTACTGCGATGGGGTCGACACCGGCAAAAGGTTCATCAAGCATGATAAACTTAGGGTCAATCGCCAAACAGCGAGCTATTTCCGTTCGACGCCGTTCACCTCCCGACAATTGATCTCCCAAGTTTTTACGCACTTTCTGAAGACGAAACTCGGCAATCAAACTTTCCAACTTCTCTTTCTGATAATCTAGAGGCTTGTTTGTCATCTCCAATACCGATGCGATATTGTCCTCCACAGTCATTTTTCGAAATACAGAAGCTTCCTGCGCCAAATAGCCGATTCCGTTTTGTGCACGCTTATAAACAGGGTATTTTGTAATATCGAGATCGTCAAGGTAAATATGTCCTTCGTTGGGTGTTATCAGCCCGGTAGTCATATAGAAAGTAGTAGTTTTTCCGGCACCATTAGGTCCCAACAATCCTACAATTTCTCCTTGTTTTACATAAATAGAAGCATGATTTACAACCGTGCGCTTACCATATTTCTTCACCAAATCATCTGTGCGAAGTACCATTTTATGTGCGCCATCAGCTGCCGAGACTTCCGGCTCTTTGCTATTTTCTGCTGTCATACAATTCTCAATCATTACATATATTCTGCAAAAGTAGTAAAAATTCGAAGAGAGAAGCCTACGATTCCCGACAAATTAGCTAAATTTGCAGGTAAATACAAGATAATATGATACTATTTAAAGCTTTTCAAACGTTTGGAAGATACATGGTGCTAATGTCGCGAGTCTTTTCCAAACCAGAACGCATGCGCATGTTTTTCAAACAATACTTAAAAGAAGTGGAACAATTAGGGATAAACTCCATCGGAATTGTATTGCTCATCTCATTCTTTATTGGAGCAGTTATCACTATTCAGATAAAAATGAACATCGAAAGTCCTTGGATGCCTCGTTGGACTGTAGGTTATGTAACTCGTGAAATCCTGCTATTGGAATTTTCATCATCCATTATGTGTCTGATTTTGGCTGGTAAGGTCGGCTCAAATATCGCCTCTGAAATAGGCACCATGCGAGTAACCCAGCAAATCGATGCTTTAGAAATCATGGGTGTCAACTCCGCTTCATACTTGATACTCCCTAAAATCACAGCATTGGTTTCTATCATCCCAATTCTGGTATCATTCAGTATATTCGCTGGTATCATCGGAGCCTTTGCAACCTGTTGGTTTGGTGGTATCATGAATGCTGTCAATTTGGAATATGGTTTACAATACGCCTTCGTAGAATACTACGTATGGTGCAGTTTTATCAAATCTTTCTTCTTTGCTTTTATCATAGCCAGCGTTTCTTCTTTCTTCGGCTACACTGTAGAAGGAGGTTCTATTTCTGTCGGAAAAGCCAGTACCAACTCTGTAGTATCGAGCAGCGTACTAATTCTGTTTGCCGACTTAATTTTAACTAAACTCTTAAACTGATGATTGAACTAAAATCACTCTATAAATCGTTCGAAGGGAAAGATGTACTAAAGAACATCAGTACCACCTTCGAGAATGGGAAAACGAACCTAATTATCGGACAAAGTGGTTCAGGAAAAACGGTACTTATGAAATGTATCGTCGGACTGCTCACACCGGAGCGTGGTGAAATCTTATATGACGGACGAAACTTTCTTGCCATTGACAAAAAGACCAAGAAAAACTTACGACGCGAAATGGGCATGATTTTCCAGAGTGCTGCTTTATTCGATTCACTCACAGTCTTAGAAAACGTCATGTTCCCATTGGATATGTTCTCGAACGGAACTTTAAGAGAACGTACCAAACGTGCTCAATTTTGTTTGGATCGTGTCAACTTAATTGAGGCACAAAACAAATATCCAGGCGAAATCAGTGGTGGTATGCAAAAACGTGTAGCCATCGCTCGTGCCATTGCTCTAAATCCGCAATACTTATTCTGCGACGAGCCAAACTCCGGTCTTGACCCTAAAACCTCATTGGTCATCGACGACCTCATCCATAGCATTACCGAAGAATACAACATGACCACCATTATCAACACGCACGACATGAATTCGGTGATGGGTATTGGTGAGAAAATCGTGTTCATCTACCAAGGAAACAAAGAATGGGAGGGTACAAAAGACGACATTTTCACTTCAACCAACCAAAAGCTCAACGACTTTATTTTTGCGTCTGACTTATTCAGAAAAGTAAAGGAAATAGAAGTTCACGAAATGGGAAAATAAACTTAAAAACTGATATAAAAGACAGGCTGTCTCTCGCACTTACGGAAAGACAGCCTATTTTATGCTAAAACTCAAAGAGTTTATTTCTGACGAATAAAGATATTGATTGGAGTACCTGTTAAATTCCACTTCTCACGCATTTTATTTTCCAAGAAGCGGCGATAAGGTTCCTTTACATATTGAGGCAGATTGGCGAAAAACACAAAAGAAGGAACTTGCGTATTTGGCAACTGAGTCACATATTTTATTTTAATATACTTGCCCTTAATCGAAGGAGGCGGATAAGCCTCAATCAATGGCAACAATTCTTCGTTCAAACGAGCTGTAGGAATACGATTCTTACGGTTTGCATATACCTCCTTGGCAGCCTCCAACACTTTAAAAATACGTTGCTTAGTCAATGCCGAAGCAAAAATAATGGGGAAATCGACAAACGGAGCAAAACGGCTACGGATAGCATTTTCAAACTCCTTCATTACTTTATCGGTCTTATTCTCCACCAAGTCCCACTTGTTCACGACTACGACCAGACCTTTCTGATTTCGCTGAATAAGTGAGAAAATATTCAAATCCTGACTCTCAATGCCACGTGTTGCATCAATCATCAGTACACAGATATCAGATCCCTCAATAGAACGAATAGAACGCACTACTGAATAATATTCCAAATCTTCGGTTACCTTGTTCTTCTTTCGAATACCAGCTGTATCTACCAAGTAAAAATCAAAGCCAAACTTGTCATAGCGAGTATAAATAGAATCGCGTGTCGTTCCAGCAATTTCCGTTACAATATTACGTTCTTCACCAATAAAAGCATTTACAATAGAAGATTTTCCTGCATTCGGACGCCCGACTACGGCAAAACGGGGAATATCTTCATCAAGCATCTCATCGGAATTCTTGTTAAACTTGGAAACAACCAAATCCAACAAATCGCCTGTACCACTTCCACTCATAGCCGACACACAGTAAGGGTCGCCTAAGCCTAACTTATAAAACTCAGGTGCATTATACTGGAGTTCATTGTTATCAGTTTTATTAGCCACTAGAATAACCGGTGTTTTTGAACGACGAAGGATAGCAGCTACTTCTTCATCCAAATCAGTCACTCCCGTATTGATATCTACCAAGAAAAGGATAACATCGGCTTCATCCATCGCCAATACCACCTGTTTACGGATTTCCCCCTCAAAAATATCATCCGAATTGACCACCCATCCCCCTGTATCTACTACAGAGAACTCTTTTCCCAACCATTCTGTTTTGCCATACTGACGGTCGCGTGTCGTTCCGGCTTCATCATTAACAATCGCCTGACGCGACTTGGTCAAGCGGTTAAATAAAGTCGACTTACCCACATTCGGGCGTCCAACAATTGCTACAAGATTTCCCATAACTTCGCAGTTTCCTAATTGCGTTAATAATTAATCCAGCTGATATCCGAAGTTCTTTAATTCTTTATCAGAACTTCTCCAATCTTTATCAACCTTCACAAACGTCTCCAAATAAATTGTCTTATCAAAGAAACGTTCCAACTCTTTTCGGGCTTCTGAAGCTACTTTCTTCAATGCCCTTCCCTGCTTTCCAATGATTATACCTTTCTGCGAATCTCGTTCTACATAGATTACTGCATTGATATGAATCATCTTCGCTTCTTCCTTGAACTGTTCAACCACTACCTCTACAGCATAGGGTATCTCTTTGTCGTAATAAAGAAGTATTTTCTCCCGAATAATCTCCGTTACAAAGAAACGGGCAGGCTTGTCGGTCCACTGGTCTTTACCAAAATAAGGTGGACTATCTGGCAAAAGTTCCTTAATGCGTTTTAACAGATAGTCAACATTAAACTTTGCCTGTGCAGAGATAGGAATAATTTCGGCTTGGGGAATAGTTTCCTTCCACAACTCTACCAACTGCTCAAGTGCCTGCTGATTGCTCAAGTCTATTTTGTTGATTAACACAAAGACAGGAATGTTCATAGCTTTCACCTTTTCAACAAAATCGCTATTCTTCTCAGGTTGCTCCACTACATCCGTCACGTAAAGCAATATATCTGCATCCGTCAAAGCCGATTCCGAAAAATTAAGCATAGATTCCTGCAACTTATAATTAGGTTTCAATACACCCGGTGTATCCGAAAACACAATCTGCATCTCATCTGTATTTAAAATACCCATGATGCGATGACGAGTGGTCTGGGCCTTAAAAGTAGCAATAGATATACGCTCACCTACAAGTGCATTCATCAATGTAGATTTTCCTACATTCGGATTACCTACAATATTCACAAAACCTGCCTTATGCATATTTTCAACTTGGTTACAGACAAAAAAACGCATCAAACAAGGGATGCGTTTTTTTGAAATTCATATTTTAATTAATCTCCATCGTATCCCCATTTCACGTACACGGCTCCCCAGGTAAACCCAGCTCCGAAGGCTGTGAAGATAAGATTATCTCCTTTCTTCAACTTCTTCTCATAGTCCCATACGCACAAAGGAAGTGTTCCTGCACTAGAATTACCATATTTTTGGATATTTATCATCACCTGCTCAATAGGTACCTCCAATCTGTTAGCTACCGCATCAATAATACGGAGGTTAGCTTGATGAGGAACAATCCAATTGATATTGGTTTTATCCAAATGATTACGTTCAGCAATCTCAGCTGTTACATCCGACATATTGGACACCGCATATTTAAATACAGTACGTCCTTCCTGATAGATGTAATGCATCTTATTGTCTATTGTAAAATAAGAAGGAGGACAAACAGAACCACCAGCTTTCATGTGAAGGAACGGAAGTCCTTTACCATCTGTCCGCAAAATAGAATCCATAATACCGTATTCCTCAGTTGTTGCTTCTACCATGAAAGCAGCAGCGCCATCACCGAAAATAGGACAAGTAGCTCTATCCGAATAATTAACCATTGATGACATTTTATCTGCACCAACGACGATGACCTTCTTATGACGGCCTGAACAAATCAAAGACGCTGCCACTTCCATTCCATACAAAAAGCCACAACATGCAGCCTGCATATCAAAGGCATAAGCGTTTTTCAATCCAAGTTTATCACAAAGAATAGATGCTGTAGAAGGAAAATGATAGTCTGGTGTAGTAGTTGCAACAATGATAGCATCAATGTCATCGGGGTCAGAATTGGTTTTCTGCATCAACTGCTTGGCAGCTTTACGAGCCATATAAGAAGTACCCAATCCTTCTTCGTTCAAGATTCGACGCTCCTTTACCCCAATACGAGTCATAATCCACTCGTCGTTGGTTTCTACCATTCTTGATATCTCATCATTTGTCAAGACATAGTCAGGCACATAACCACCGACTCCTGTAATTACCGCATTAATCTTTTCCATTACCTATTAAATAAACTAACATTTTGCAATCAGCATATTCACAAAAAGCCTGAGGACATCTGTCCCCGGGCTTATAAGACGAGTTGATTGCAAGTTTCTTTCAATTAAAGAGCGGCTTCTTTTTCGATAGCTACCTTGCCTCTATAATAGCCACATGCTCCACATACTGTGTGATAAACATGCCATTCACCACAGTTCGGGCAAATTGCCAATGTAGGAGCAACAGCTTTATCATGAGTTCTTCTCTTTGCTGTTCTTGTTTTTGATTGTCTTCTCTTAGGATGTGCCATTTTTCTAAACTTTAACTGTTATCTAATATTTTCTTTAAATCATTCCATCGCGGGTCTATCGGATGTTCTTCTTCGAACGAATCTTCGGTTGCCAACGACGAATCCAGGTCATCATCATCTGCTTCCGTCCGGAGTATCGCCCCCAACTTACCCATCATTTCCGGGTTACATTTGCCTGCTTCATGTACATGCTTCATCGGAATAGCCAAAGCTATCAGTTCATACATGTACCATGCGACATTAATAGTTCCCTCTTCTTCGGGTACAATGACCATGTTTTCTCCTTCTTCCGCATACTCTGTTCCAAATTTCACCAACAGTTTGTCTGATGAAGCAACAGGTTGCAACATCTCATCGAGACAACGATCACATGTCACAACAACTTCTCCACTCAATTGGAACATCAATTCGAAAGAAGCGAGGGTCTTCTTCACCCGTAAATCGACTTCTACATTTCCTTTCTGAACTTCAGCCCCCTCTAATTCCATAAAAAAGGCATCATCCAGCTGAAACTGAAAATCAGTTACTGCAGAAGAGAGATTCTTCAAATCAATCGTATATGTAGCAAACTTTCCCAATTTATTTCACCAATAATTCGATGCAAAGTTACAAAAAAGCCCTTAATAACAAGCTTTTTTACCCTCATTTTCTATACAATTACAAAGAACTATACAGAATCGGGCGACAAAGATACAAATAATTATCTGAATTACACGGTTTAATTAGCTATTTTTTAAGTTCAATCCGAAAGACAGTTCCTTTGTTTAGTTCAGAATGCTTCACAAATATACGCCCTCTATGATACTCTTCCACGATACGCTTTGCCAACGAAAGTCCCAATCCCCAACCACGCTTTTTGGTAGTATAGCCTGGCATGAAAATAGTTTTGTAATTAGCACGTTGAATTCCCTTACCAGTATCGGCCAATTCTATCACCACCTTATCCGGCTGTTCCTCCAAGGTAATCGTAATAGTACCTTGACCATCCATGGCATCAATTGCATTCTTACAAAGATTTTCAATAACCCATTCAAACAAAGAAGGATTCAACTTTGCTTGAATAGGATGCTCACCAAAGTTTCTTACAAACATAACTTTAGAAGAAGCTCGATGAGAAATATAGTCCAAGGCTTGTTCCACTACCTCATTCAGACTATGCAACTCCGGTGATGGCATAAAGCCAATCTTTGAAAAGCGGTCAGCAATCATTTGGAGTCGCTTCACATCATTATCCATCTCAGGCAACAACGAATCGTTGGGATAATTAGACTTCAATATTTCCATCCAGGCCATCAAGGAGGAAATAGGAGTTCCCAACTGATGTGCTGTCTCTTTTGAGAGTCCCACCCAGACTTTATTCTGCTCTGCACGCTTAGAACTCAATAAAGCAAAAATAGCGACAATAACAAAAATAAGTACAACACCAAGCTGAACATATGGATAAGAAGCCAACCGCTTCAGCATCAAAGAATCATCGAAATAGATATCAATATAATCAGAAATAGAATCAGCAGGCAATGATGCGTCAGCCGAGTCTAGACTAATTCGTATTTTGCGACCATGCTGTTTAAACTCTTCCAAGAGATTCTGTAGTGCAGCGACAGAATCTCTCTCATGAATTACCAAATTTCGATAAGTCTGAATATCTCCATTTTTGCCTACAGCAATTACAGGAATTGTATTATTACTGGTCAATACTTTCAATACAAGTGTAAGATCAGTATTTTCATCGGCACTATTCAAAGCTTTCAATGCTTCTGCCCATGTTTCCACCTTTTGAGATTCTTCGATAGACAAATCACGGGTCAAAAAATGAGAGATAATAAGAGAAACAACAGCAATAAATACTGCTACTGCTACAAGAATAATTT
>DYCT01000050.1:9458-9926 GCA_019417975.1 Bacteroides sp. | reverse complement strand
TATCAATACTCATCTGGCACTCAAAGAACGTCCCTACCGCAAAGAAGTAATGCGCGGACTCATGCAAGCCTTAATTTACGAGCTATTGGCCGACATAGAGCGGCAAGTACCTCTCAGACCCGATAACCAACTAAGACAAGGAGATATCCTTTTTGGAAAGTTCATCCGTATGCTTTCTGAGAAGGTTGTAAAAGAACGTTCGGTATCTTATTATGGCAAAGAGTTGTGCGTCACCTCTAAATACTTATCTACCGTATGCAAACAAATCAGTGGCAAGACAGCTTTGGAATGGATAAGCGAATACGTGATGGACAACATCTGTTACTACCTGCGCTATACCGATATGTCTATCAAAGAGATTTCTGACTTTATGGAATTCCCTAACCTGTCATTCTTCGGTAAATACTTTAAAGCACACTCCGGAGTATCGCCTAAACAATACCGTAAAGATGTAAGCAGACAATGATT
>DYCT01000050.1:0-9448 GCA_019417975.1 Bacteroides sp. | reverse complement strand
ATTCAATACCGTATTAAATCATAAATTGTATTATCTTTGCCACGCATTGGTTCGGAAAGCTCCGCTTCGGAGTTTACGATTAAAAGGGAATCGGGTGAAACTCCCGAACAGTCCCGCTGCTGTAAGTTTCAATCCGGGTTACAGACAAATGCTCTATACCACTGAACCCCTCACGGGTTCGGGAAGGTGTCTGCCAACCGAAACGAGTCAGAAGACCTGCCCATGCTTATGCGACTAAATCTTGCGAGGTATGAGATTAGTATACATATAAAATTTATATAACTATTTTGATTTAAAAACTTTTTGAAATGAAAAAATGTTTTTCATGGATGGCACTTGTTGCCATTGTACTGCTGAGTAGCTGTAGCGAGGATGAACCTAAAAGCATCACTTGTTTCTTTAAAGGTACACTCAATGAGCCTAATACAGAATACCTCAGCGTAAACGCTGAAAACAAGGTCGATGAAAGCAATGAATATGGAAGCGTATTCAGTAGCACATTTACTGACCCGACCGGTACATTTGTATTTAACAACCAATGTGCCGACTGGTTTGGGACGGGCATCTATAGCTTGTCTGGTGGCTTTACTTATACAAATAGAACAGACATCGACGTTCAGAACAGTATTGCTGCCATCCCGGGCAAAGGTGCTTGCTGCGATGTTTACCTTTCTGCATATGTCGGTAGCATTCCGGTAGAAGTAACATTTGCCAATAAAGCTGCTCATCAAGTGGAATCGGCTTACTTTACCAACGCTACATATGCTTTCTTAACCATGAGAGATGGTAATCCTTTCGCTAAAAAATTTGAAGAAGGCGACTATTTCACATTGACCGCTACCGGCTACAACAAAGGCATCGAAACCAACAAAGTAGATATCAAGTTGGCTGAAGGGACCAAGTTGGTAGACCAATGGATTAAAGCCGACCTTAGTCCTCTGGGTGTAGTAGACCAAATTAAATTCACTCTCGACTCAAGCGACAAGGGACAATTTGGTATAAACACACCGACCTATTTCTGTATGGACTTGCTTACCATCACAGAATAACAAAAAATGATGTACAGTTTACTTATTCGCCATAGTAACATGTAATAGAGAGGAGGATGGACGGTAATCGTCCATCCTTTTTTCCATTATACAAGTCTCTAAAATCATGCGTTTTTCCATCCTACCCCACTTACTTTACATTCTACTCTTACTCTTTCCTATCCGCATCTGCGGACAGGTAGACACCACCCGTATCTACCAAATAGATGAGGTCGTAGTAAAAGAGAACCGGAAACAAAAAGAGCTAAGAGCCACTACACCTGTACAACAACTGCAAGTGGAAGAGCTGAAACGTACCGGTGTACTGCAAGTATCGGATGCAGCAAAACTATTCAGCGGTGTCATTGTAAAGGATTATGGAGGAATAGGCGGACTGAAAACAATTTCCATCCGAAGCTTAGGTGCTGCACATACAGCTGTATCGTACGATGGCATTGCCATCAGTGATGCACAAACCGGACAAATAGACCTGGGAAAACTCTCTTTAGACAATGTGCAAGCCATCAGCCTAGCTAATGGACAAAGCGATAACATGGGGCAACCGGCTCGTCTATTGGCCTCAGCCGGCGTACTCTATCTAAACACATCGGCTCCTCAATTCACGGAAAAAGACAAGAAGGTGAATACCGACCTTAGCATCAAAGCAGGAAGTTTCGGATTCGTAAACCCCAACTTCCGAATTGAAAACAGTTGGAACAAACGTTTGTCTTCGACAATTACCATCGACTATATGCACATCCATGGTGCATATCCTTATAAACTCTTCAATGGGACAGCAACAGAACAGCGACACCGCAAAAACTCGGATGTGCAAAGCTTCAAGACAGAAGCCAACCTTTATGCCCTCCTGTCAAAGGAGCGAAAGGCGACTGCCAAACTATACTATTATCAATCGGAAAGAGGGCTTCCCACCAACATTCTTTACAACACATTTGCCAGACAACGCCTTTGGGATAGAAACTTCTTCGGACAATTGAAATACGAGCGTAAATACAACTCGCAATGGTTCTTGCGTGCACATGCCAAATACAACCATTCGTACAACCGCTATTACGACCCTTCTGTTCTCAACATGGACAGGGCCGACAACAATCATTATCGGCAAGACGAATACTATCTGCAAGCGACAGTTAATTATCGTCCCATCCCTTGCCTGACACTGGCACTTGCCAACGATGGATTCGTTAACCGGATGAATGCCGACCTTGATAACTTTGCCATCCCCATCCGATTCACATTGCTCAATGCACTGAGTGCAAAATATGTCCACCCCAGAGTCACTGTTACAGCCCATCTGCTCTCCACATTGACACACGAAGACGTACGCCATGGCAAAGCAGCCCCCAACCGTCATCACTTGTCGCCTGCTGTCGGAATCTCTGCACAGCCATTCGCGACACAAGACTTTCGGATACGCGCATTCTATAAAGACATCTTACGCCTTCCTACCTTCAATGACCTTTATTACGGAACTGTAGGTACTCGTACACTACGCCCTGAAAAAGCTCGACAATTCAACGGAGGTATCAGTTGGACTCACAATACCGAAGGACTATTGCAATCCGTCAACATAACAGCCGATGCATTTTACAATCGTGTCAGCGATAAGATAGTGGCCATGCCGTCCAAGAACCTGTTTGTGTGGAGTATGCTCAATGTAGGTCGGGTCGACATCAAAGGTACAGAAGCAACCCTCTCTACCGAATGGCTCTTGCATAAAGGATTCACTTGCCAACTTGCAGGAAACTATACTTGGCAACGAGCTTTGGACAAAACCAGCAAGGAGAAACTACCCTACCGCACCACATACAATCATCAGATACCCTATACACCACGCCATTCCGGATCTGTCCGACTAACCTTATATACTCCTTGGATAGGTATTGGATATACCGCTCTTTTTACCGGCGAACGATACTGTAACCAATACAACTCGGCAGAATATCATCTGGAAGGTTACCACGAACACAGCCTTACCGCTTGGCGTGAATGGCAACTAAAAAAGATACATCTAACCCTACAAGTTGAAGCTCTCAACATAGGGGGAAAACAATACGAAATAGTCAAGAACTATCCGATGCCCGGACGACAGTTTAGAGGCGTGATGCGCATCCGATACTAACCCATAAAAGAAATCGAACATGAAGAAAAAACTGTTTTACCTGCTCACCTTTTGCACCATCCTATCGGCTTGCGATGATGATATCAATTGGAACGAACAACCGGACAAACCTACCGAATCGTCGGTAAGCGGTATGTATATCCTATGCGAAGGCCTGTTCAACATGAACAACAGCACTCTCTCGTACTACGATTTCGGACAAGCACAAATGATTTCATTTCAGGACAAAGACAAACGTGGAGACGATAAAACCAGTTACGATTTCTTCAAAATGAAAAACGGACGAAAGCTGGGCGATACAGCCAATGACCTGCAACGCTATGGCAGCAAACTATGGTGCGCTGTAAATGTATCAAGCCAACTGGAAGTCATCGACATCCATTCCGGAGAATCTCTCAGCCGCATCCCCTTGTTCAATGAAAACAGCATCGGCCGGCAACCTCGTTATTTTGCTTTCTACAAAGATAAAGCATATGTATGCTGTTTCGATGGTACTGTGGCACGCATTGACACAACTAGTCTGAAATTAGAAGCCATCACAACGGTCGGTCGCAATCCGGACGGTATCTGTGCCAGCAATGGCAAACTCTATGTAAGCAACTCTGGTGGCCTGGATGCTGCCAACCCCGACAATACAGTCAGCGTAATAGATATTGCCTCTTTCCAGGAAACGAAAAAAATTACCTTACGAGAAAATCCGGGTACCATTTTATCGGACGTTGATGGCAATATCTATGTAGTGTCGAGAGGACGATACAACGAAACGACAGCCGACTACGACTGTCGCCTACACCGCATCGACAGTCAAACAGACCAAGTGATACAAACCTACGAATGGCCGGTACTGAGTTTTTGTATCAGCGGATACCATGCCTACCTCTACAGCTATCAGTCCGACAAAGATGCCATACTGGTTATGGATACCCGTACCGGGCAACTGATTGATGAGAACTTTGTGAAAGACGACACCCGGTTTACACATATTTATAATATTACCGTCAATGCCACCAATAACGATGTGTACATCTGCGATGCCCAAAACTATACCGTCAACGGACTCATCTACTGCTTGGGAAGCAACGGCAAACGTAAGTTTACACTCGATGCAAAAGGACTAAACCCAAACTCGATTGTCTTTACTGACATCCCTTATCGGGAATTACCCGATGACCCTACAACTAACCAACCAAGCAACAACGGCATCACACGCGTGTTGGAATACAAACCTGCTGCAGGTCAATTTGTCAACCAACTTCCGCCCTACGCCAAAGGAGATGACGAACAAACCATGTGTCAAAAATGCTTGGAGTATTTCAACCAAGGCTACCTAATCAGCTTAGGCGGATTTGGAGGCTATATCACTGTAGGTTTCAACACTCCAGTACGCAACAATCCAGAGGGCTATGACTTTCGTGTCTTGGGCAATGCTTTCGAAGGAAGTTCTGAACCGGGCATCGTACTGGTCTCTATGGACAGCAACGGCAACGGACTACCCGATGACCCTTGGTACGAGCTGAAAGGTTCGGAATACAACAATCCAAATTGCATCCACAACTATGAGATTACTTATCATCGTCCGGCACAAGCTTCAGACCCTGTACGCTGGGTCGACAACCAAGGAGCAGAAGGTATCATCGAACGTACGAACCATCCACAGAGTTATTATCCCGAATGGGTTAAAGAATCGACCCTTACTTTCCAAGGTACTCGTTTACCCGATAATGGAAAATTCGATACGTCAACCAACAAATGGTTCATGACAGCCTGGTCCTACGGATATGCCGACAACCAACCCAACGATGCAGAAGGAAGCCTATTCGACCTGAATTGGGCAGTAGACCACACAGGACAACCGGCCAATCTGAAACAGGTTGACTTTATCCGCATCTACACAGCTGTGAATCAACAGATACCCAGTGGAGGTATCGGTGAATTGTCAACGGAAGTCAAAGGGATAGAAATAATCACTCAAAAATAGAAAGTACACTCTATTTTTCAAGTCTGAATATTGGATATAATAGGATTTAATTTTATCTTAGCACACGAAAAACTATTAACCTATAAAAAATCTAATATGGAATTACCTTTTGCAGAATCTTGGAAAATCAAGATGGTAGAACCTATCCGAAAAAGCACACGTGAAGAAAGAGAACAATGGATTAAAGAAGCACATTACAATGTGTTCCAGCTAAAAGCAGAACATGTGTACATCGACCTGTTGACCGACTCAGGTACAGGCTCTATGACAGACCGCCAATGGGCCGGCATGATGTTGGGCGATGAAAGTTACGCAGGTGCAAAATCATTCCTCAACATGAAGGAAATGATCACCAAGCTGACAGGTTTTGAATATGTGATTCCTACTCACCAAGGACGTGCAGCCGAAAACGTTCTTTTCTCTTACTTAGTAAAAGAGGGCAACATCGTGCCTGGAAACTCACACTTCGATACAACCAAAGGACACATCGAAGGACGCAAAGCCATCGCTTTGGACTGTACTATCGACGAAGCCAAAGATACTCAGTTGGAAGTTCCTTTCAAAGGCAATGTAGACCCTAAGAAGTTGGAAAAAGCATTACAAGAGTATGCCGACAGAATTCCATTTATCATCGTAACAATTACCAACAATACAGCTGGTGGTCAGCCGGTATCTATGCAGAACTTACGTGAAGTACGTGCTTTGGCTAATAAATACAACAAACCCGTCATCTTCGACTCTGCTCGTTTCGCTGAAAATGCTTACTTCATCAAAACAAGAGAAGAAGGATATGCCAACAAAACAATCAAGGAAATCGTAAAAGAAATGTTCGCTTTGGCCGACGGTATGACAATGAGTGCCAAGAAAGATGCCATCGTAAACATGGGCGGCTTCATCGCTACCAGCAAAAAAGATTGGTATGACGGTGCCAAAGGTTTCTGCGTACAATACGAAGGATACCTTACTTATGGCGGTATGAATGGCCGTGACATGAATGCATTGGCAATCGGATTGGATGAAAACACTGAATTCGACAACTTGGAAACTCGCATTAAGCAGGTTGAATATCTGGCAAAACGTTTGGATGAATTTGGTATTCCCTACCAACGTCCTGCAGGTGGACATGCCATTTTCGTAGATGCATCGAAAGTCTTGACTCACGTACCGAAAGAAGAATTCCCGGCTCAGACTCTGACCGTTGAACTTTACCTGGAAGCAGGTATCCGCGGATGCGAAATCGGTTATATCTTGGCCGACCGTGACCCTGTAACTCGTGAAAACCGTTTTGGTGGTTTGGACTTGCTTCGTTTGGCTATTCCACGCCGTGTTTATACAAACAACCACATGGACGTAATCGCTGTTGCTTTGAAGAATGTATTCGACCGTCGCGAGGAAATCAATCATGGTGTTCGCATCGCTTGGGAAGCTCCTTTGATGCGCCACTTCACTGTTCAGTTGGAACGTATCACTGAATAAGTGTATAGGTTAAGACAAATTCTTTTGCTAATATATATCGAAGCGGGAACTCTTTACGGGTTCCCGTTTTTAGTTCTACTGCTGTACAAGTTCCTTCTGTTTCGGTCTGCGAATATGAAAAAGGTAATACACGAATATGGCTGCGAAGTTCAGTCCCCTCAATGTTCAAAGCTTTATACACTGCCTCTTTAGCACACCAATATACCAACAACTGTCCTACATTCTCTCCATCCACTCCTGCTAATTCCTCTGATGATAAAAATTTGGTCTGCACTCTACACACACGGTCGGTATAATGCTCAATATCGATGCCGACTTCACAGTCGGGATGAAGTGCTACAGCAACATAGCCTTTTGTATGTGAAATACTGACATGCCACGTACTGTTTTTCAAATACGGTTTACCGCTTGGTTCATGCTCCACTTCTACCGGTCCACCGCAAAGCTGTTCAAGCAGACGATACACCGCCTCATGTTCTCTAGTCCTTTTATCAGCATCAGGACATTCATCCATCTGCCAGATACCCCAGACCAATCGTCCTTCTTCATGTCGAGCATACAATGGCATCTCAATCGGCTTTTACAGTAAACGTTTCAACCAGCTGCATCACATCCTTACGTATATATTCCAAATACGGAGCTATGGAGTCGGCGTTAGACATATCCGACTGAAAATAAAGCGATGCATTGAAAAAGCAGCTGACACTATCGGTCAAAGCAATCTGTATCGGTGTGGCTACCGGTCCCTGAATGTCATAGAGAATACCATACACACCACGTTTGTCATTTTCATACAACTGTTCATCGATGGCTGTTGCTTTTTGCAAATGAGCGTATGCCAACGAACGGCTTTCCTCTACCATCTGCATCAGGTCGTCTGCCTTGATTCGATGCCATGTACAATACAAGTTGGCTTTCAGACTCGGATAAAGCACATTGCAAAAATATTCTCCTTCCTTATTTTTCTGCACGGTAAAGCGTGCTTGGTCTGATATATCAAATCCAAATGGGAGTGAATCGGGTGTTGAAACATATACCGTCGTATCCGGCAATACCGGCTTCGACACATGCTCATTTCTACTTCTATCCAACGAGCAATCGGTTGCCAATACAGATACCAGCAACAATAGCACTCCATAACCTATCATAAACAGGTTATACTTCTTCCGCAACGACATCATGGATGCTGAATTTTACTTTCAAGATACGACGCTCGTCCATTTCCAATACTTCAAATTCGAAATTCTTATAGACTAGCTTTTCATGCAATACAGGAAATTCTCCTTTGATTTCGAGAAGCAACCCGGCCAACGTATCGGCATCGCCTGCTACAGGTTCAAATACATCGGATTCCAATTTTACAATCTTATAGAAATCGGTAAGCAACGTCTTTGCTTCAAATACATACGTATATTCATTGAGTTTTACGTAGGTACGTTCATCTTCATCATACTCATCATTGATTTCTCCTACGATTTCTTCTATGATATCTTCCATTGTAACGATACCCGAAGTACCACCAAACTCATCTACCACAATGGCAATATGAATCTTGTTCTCCTGAAAATCGCGCAACAAATCATCAATCATCTTGGTCTCCGGTACAAAATAAGCAGGACGAATCAACGACTGCCAACGGAAGTTATCTCCTTTGGTGAGATGTGGCAACAAGTCTTTGATATACAATACACCTTTTATATTGTCTTTCGAACCGGAATAGACCGGTATACGCGAATAAGCATTATCGACAACACACTGCAACACGTCTTTAAACGAAGTCTTCACATCCAAATCGACCACATCAAGTCGAGATGTCATAATCTCCTTTGCTGTCTCCCCTCCAAAACGAATAATCCCTTCCAGGATATTGTTTTCTTCGGATATTTCATTCTTATCCGTCAATTCCAAGGCATGAGAGAGTTCATCTACCGAGATATTATAATTCTTCTTCCGAATATGCTTGTTTACAAATGTTGTGGAGTGAATCAACAAGTACGACAAAGGCTTGCAGATACGTTCCAACACCATGATGACTGGAGCTGCTATACGTACAAACTTCAAGGTGTGTTGTGCCGAATATATCTTAGGCATGATTTCACCAAAAAGCAAGAGCAAAAAAGTCAGCACGACAGTGACTATCAAAAATTCCAAAATCTTCGCTTCTCCGAAATGAATCCATTCGGCAAAAAAGAAATTCAGAAGCATGACGATAGTCACATTCACAAAATTATTGGAGATAAGAATGGTAGCCAACAACTGTTCACTATCTTCCAGCAACGTCGTAATCTTCGAGTCAGAAGCATGTTTTTCTTCTTCAATCGCATTCTTATCGGCTGGAGTCAAAGAGAAAAAGGCTATCTCCGATGCAGAGACAAAACCCGAGGCAAACAAAAGTAAAATAGCCAATATCAAGGCTACATAAGCTCCCACGCTGGGAACCATCACTTCAACACTTTCAAAAACATCCGCCAAGCGGCATAAATAAGAGTCTGGGTCCAAGGATAAATATTTTAGTTAAACAATCTTAGAACGGCAAATCGCTATTCTCATCATTTGGTGCAAACGGCTTCTCCATTTGTGGTGCTGCAGGCTGTTGTACAGGAGCAGCTCCTCCCGGTTGAGTATTGGCAGAAACGCTTTTCGATGTAAACATCTCCATGTTGTCTGCAAATATTTCAGTTATATAGCGTCTTTGACCGTTCTGGTCGTCATACGAACGAGTTCTGATTTTTCCTTCAATATAGAGTTTGTCGCCTTTATGCACGTATTTTTCTACGATATCGGCCAAGCCGCGCCAAAAGACAACATTATGCCATTCTGTAC
>DYCT01000005.1:15729-18223 GCA_019417975.1 Bacteroides sp. | reverse complement strand
CCGATGAGTTTTCTAGAGATAAATAATGCGTGACACAGTTTATTTTACACTACCCCTATCTAAAGAATTATTTCTCTAAGATAGCCATTGTATCAGAAGCAATCATCAACTCTTCATCGGTAGGAATAACCACTACTTTCACTTTTGAATCAGCAGCAGAGATAACAGCCTCCTCACCATGAATCTTTTCATTTACATCCTGGTCGAGCTTGATACCGATAAATTCCATATTCTTACATACTTCCTGACGGCAAAGAGATTGGTTCTCACCTACACCACCGGTAAATACGATTACATCAACACCACCCAACGCTGCAGCATAAGAGCCTACGTATTTCTTAATGCGGTAGTAATACATCTTTTCGGCCAACTGTGCTCTTGGATTACCAGCTTTACAAGCAGCATCCAATTCGCGCATATCGCTTGACACCCCTGATACACCCAATACACCAGACTTCTTATTCAACAAATTGGAAATACCTGTTGTGTTCAAGCCTTCTTTGTCCATAATGAAAGTCACTGCACCGGCATCAATATCACCGCTACGTGTTCCCATCATCAGACCTTCCAGCGGAGTAAGACCCATAGAAGTATCCATACACTTACCATCCTTGATAGCAGAGATAGAACCACCGTTACCAATATGGCAAGTAATTATGCGCACACCTTCGGGCTTGATACCCAAGAAATCGCATACACGCTGTGAAACATAGCGATGTGATGTTCCGTGGAAGCCATAACGACGTACTCCGTATTTCTCATAAAGCTCGTGTGGGATAGCATACATATAAGCATAGTCAGGCATTGTCTGATGGAATGCTGTATCGAACACACCTACCTGAGGCAAGTTAGGCAACAAAGCAGAAACAGCATTCACACCTTTCAAGTTTGCCGGATTGTGCAAAGGAGCCAAGTCGTTGCAAGCTACAAACGCATCAAGCACTTCCTTGTTCAACAATACAGATTTGCTGAAACGCTCACCACCATGCACCATACGGTGACCTACTGCATCCAGTTCGTCGAGCGACTTCAAAGCACCGTATTTCTCGCTTGTCAACGTTTGGAAAATAAATTCCACACCAGTTGTATGTTCGGGGATATCCTTTTCCAAAATCACTTTCTCACCGTTCGGCATTGTCAGTTTCAAGAAAGAACCTTTCAAACCGATTTTCTCAATTCCACCCTGTGCCAGCACTTCTTTGCTGGTCATCTCAAACAATTTATATTTGATGGAAGAACTTCCGCAGTTTAATACCAATATCTTCATAGCCTTATTTCTGAGCTTTAGCGGCAATAGCCTGGTTAGCAGTAATAGCAATCATTTTGTAAACATCGTCTACAGAGCAACCACGTGACAAGTCGTTTACCGGACGAGCAATACCCTGAAGTACCGGACCGATAGCATCAGCACCACCCAAACGCTGTACCATCTTATAAGAGATGTTACCTACTTCGAGGCTTGGGAATACCAATACATTAGCATGACCTGCGATTTCAGAACCCGGAGCTTTGCTTTCACCTACAGAAGGAACAAGAGCAGCATCAGCCTGCAACTCACCATCAATCTTCAATGATGGATCCAACTCTTTAGCCAGACGAGTAGCCTCTACCACTTTGTCTACCACTTCATGTTTTGCCGAACCCTTCGTTGAGAAGCTCAACATAGCCACTCTCGGTTCTTGGATACCTGCCACAGCTTTTGCTGTACGTGCAGTACAAACAGCAATCTGAGAAAGTTGTTCAGCGTCGGGTACCGGAGTCACAGCTACGTCACCTACCATCAACACACCATTTTCACCGTATTGATTAGCCTTTGTCACCAACAGCATAGCGCCTGATACTACAGAGATGCCAGGAGCAGTCTTGATAATCTGCAATGCCGGACGAAGTACATTACCAGTTGTGTTGCGAGCACCGGCCAACTGACCGTCGGCATCACCAGCCTTAATAATCAAGCAACCCAAATACAACGGGTCCAAAACCAACTTGCGAGCTTCCTCAATAGTCATGCCTTTTTTCTTACGAAGTTCGGTCAACAACTGTGCATACTCTTCTTTCTTAGCGTGGTTTTCCGGGTCGATAATGGTAGCCTTATCGATATTCTTCAAACCTAACTTGTCTGCACAGGCTTTGATTTCAGATGGATTACCCAAGATAATTAAATCTGCAACACCCTCTGCCAAAACTCTGTCGGCAGCAGTCAATGTACGTTCTTCCGTTCCTTCAGGAAGAACAATGCGTTGGCGGTTCGCTTTTGCGCGCTCAACAATTTCACTAATAATATCCATGATAGAACTATATAATATATGTTGTAAATTCGAAGAAAATGTTTTTCACAATGCAAAAGTAGTTAATATTGCAATATGAGCATTGCAAAAACGTATTTATTTTCAACAGAAAAGATAAATTTATTCTAATAAGTAAGAAGAAAATCGAAGGCTTTTGATTTATTCACTAAATTTGCATCCATTTTCAACAAAATTCAACATTATGA
>DYCT01000005.1:8716-15719 GCA_019417975.1 Bacteroides sp. | reverse complement strand
CAATGTGCAATTCTTTTTGGCTGTCTTGCCTTGGGCGAACTGGTTATCTACCTGACCGGCATTAAATTGCCTTCGAGCATTATCGGCATGTTATTACTTACTTTGTTCCTACACTTGGGATGGATTAAGTTGCAATGGGTACAAGGGATGAGCGACTTTCTGGTTGCCAACTTAGGATTTTTCTTTATTCCACCGGGTGTAGCTCTCATGCTTTATTTCGACATCATAGCAGCCGAGTTTTGGCCTATTGTCATCGCAACTGTCATAAGCACCATCTTAGTACTTATCGTTACCGGATGGATTCACCAATTAACACGCAAATTCAATGGACTTCTTAAAAAATGACTTCTTTTTATTGGCCTTGACCTTTTCGACTTATTTTGCGGCTAAACAACTGCAAAAGAAGACCGGATGGATTCTACTAAACCCAATTCTGCTTACTATTGCAGCCCTCATCTCTTTCCTCAAGTTGGCAGACATCAGTTATGAAACCTATAACCACAGCGGACATCTGATAGAGTTTTGGCTCAAACCGGCTGTTGTAGCTTTAGGCGTTCCCCTTTATCTACAGTTGGAAAGTATCAAGAAACAGCTGCTTCCCATCATCCTCTCGCAACTGGCAGGATGCATCACCGGCATTCTCTCGGTCGTATTCATCGCCAAAGCATTAGGAGCCAGTCAAGAAGTGATTTATTCATTAGCAGCCAAATCGGTCACAACTCCCATTGCAATGGAAGTGACAAAGTCTATCGGAGGTAACCCTTCACTGACGGCTGTCGTGGTTATTTTCGTAGGCCTATTGGGTGCGATTTGCGGATTCAAGATTCTGTATTGGCTGAAAATTAACAGTCCCATTGCACAAGGACTCTCTATGGGAACAGCCTCTCATGCAGTAGGAACTTCGGCAGCGATGACCATCAGCGACAAATATGGAGCTTATGCCAGTCTGGGACTGACCCTGAATGGTATCTTTACAGCATTACTCACTCCTACCATCCTTCGGTTGGCCGGATTATTGTAAAGTCTGAAACTTTCTACCATTTTCATGACACATCTATGATTAAAAGAAACCCGCCATTGATATGAGTTTTATCAATGACGGGCAACTGAATATTTTCTAATTTTATTTCGACGTGTTCAATCCTCTTTAGTCAGAATGCGTTCCAATTCCTCGGGGGTCAGACGCAAGTTGAACTGTCCATGGTGTGCTATCGAGATTCCACCGGTCTCTTCCGATACAATGATGGCATAGGCGTCGGTTTCTTGCGATACGCCCAACGCTGCACGGTGTCGCAATCCTAACTCTTTAGGAATATTCAAACTATGCGATACGGGTAAGATGCAACCGGCTGCTTTGATACGTTTATGGCTGATAACCATGGCTCCATCGTGCAACGGACTGTTCTTAAAGAATATGTTTTCTATCAGACGTTGATTGATGTTGGCATCTATCACATCACCGGTACGAACAATCTCATCGAGTGGCATACTTTTCTCTATCACAATCAAAGCTCCTACCTTCTGCTTACTCATGCTAAGGCAAGCCATTACGATAGGCATGATTTCCGCCCGCTCCACCTTTTCTTTCTTAGCACCTGTCAGAAAGCGAATCAGGCTGCTTGCCCTCTTGTGCGAACCAAGAGTAAGCAGGAAGCGCCGGATTTCATCTTGAAAGAGTACAATAAGTGCAATGACTCCCACACTCACCAGCTTATCAAATATAGAACCCAGCAAACGCATCTCCAGTACTTGCGATACCACCAGCCATATCAAGATGAATACCAAAATACCTACAAACACATTGATAGACCCCGAATCTTTCATCAGCTTGTACGTATAATACAGCAAGAAAGCTACTAGAAGAATATCAATAAAGTCTTTTACGCTAAATTCAATAAACATAAACTCTAAAGATTAATAAGTCATCTCACTTTTCATTTTTTGCACTATCTTCACTGCCTCTACGGCTTCTTTCACATCGTGTACCCGAAGGATATCGGCTCCCTTCATTAAAGCAATGGTGTTAAGCACCACTGTTCCATTAAGAGAATCTTCGGGCGTAGTGTCCAACAATCGATAAATCATCGACTTTCGAGACACCCCCACCAGAACTGGCAATTCAAAGAGATTCAATTCTTCCATACGTGCCAACAACTGGTAATTATGTTCCAATGTTTTCCCAAAACCAAAGCCCGGGTCGAGGATAATATCATTGACCCCCAAAGCGCGCAGACGGTCTACCTTTTCGGCCAAATAGCAGAACACCTCTTTCACCACATTATCATAGTGTGGATTTGCTTGCATGTTCTGCGGAGTACCCTGCATGTGCATCATAATATAAGGAACACGCAAATGGGCTACCGTCTCAAACATCCGGGCATCCATCTCTCCGGCTGCTATATCGTTAATCATCGCCACCCCATACTGTTCTACACAGGCAGCTGCTACATCTGCACGAAATGTATCGACCGAAATCACTGCACTCGGATACAAGCGATTGATAATCTCCAATCCGGTACGCAATCGGTTCAACTCTTCTTCTGCAGAAATATGTTCGGCATTGGGACGCGAAGAGTAAGCGCCAATATCTATGATGGAAGCTCCTTCCGCTACAATCTGATGAACACGAGCGGTAATTTCTTCTTCCGTCTGTTTCCTACTTCCCGAATAAAACGAGTCGGGGGTCACATTCAAGATACCCATAACCTGCGGTTGCGACAAATCCATCAGATTGCCCCGTACATTGATAAAGCGCGATGTTTGCATACGTTTCTTTTATATAGCTTTGCAAATGTACATACATTCTCCTAATTCAACACATTTTGCTCCATTTATTTCGTTCCTTATCTGCAGCAAACGTTCTTTCTCTGGAAAAGGTTCTTATTTGTTTAGCCCTCTTCTTCGGCAAACGTCATCTTGACAAGCTGTTTCTTTCGGTCGATTTTTGACTCATTGTCAGAAATATCCTCTATCTTTGCATCATCAATTAATTATAGCCACGCTTATGGATATTCAAACTCTCTATAGTCTTTACCAACAACACCCTGTTGTCACAACCGATAGCCGCAACTGTCCGGCAGGTTCTATCTTTATTGCACTGAAAGGAGCTTCGTTCAATGGAAATACATTTGCAGCACAAGCATTGGAAAAAGGATGTGCCTACGCTGTGGTCGATGAGGCAGAATATGCCAACGACCCACAAGGACGAATCTTACTGACCGGCAACTGCCTACGCACCCTTCAAGAACTTGCCAACATCCACCGCAAGACATTAGGAACGCGCATCATCGGTATCACAGGTACCAACGGAAAGACTACAACCAAAGAGTTGACCGCAGCCGTATTATCTAAAAAATACAACCTGCTTTACACTCAAGGAAACCTGAACAATCACATCGGTGTACCTTTGACCTTGCTCCGCCTACGCCCAGAGCACGAATTGGCAATTATTGAGATGGGAGCAAGTCACCCGGGCGATATAGCCGAACTAACCCATATAGCCGAACCCGACTACGGTCTCATCACCAATGTAGGAAAAGCACACCTCGAAGGATTTGGCTCATTCGAAGGTGTCATCCAAACCAAAGGAGAACTCTACCGATTCTTGCAAAAGAAAGGGAACGCTACAATATTCATCCATCACGAAAACGAATACTTACAGCAGATAGCTCAAGGGCTGACACAGATTGCATACGGCACTACCGAAGGTCTGTACATCAGTGGCAAGCTCCATACATGCAATCCTTACCTTTCCTTCGACTGGAAACGTCCGTTGGACTCTTCTTTCCGGCCTGTACAACTTCAGCTGATAGGTAGTTACAACTTGGAAAACGCTTTGGCTGCTATTGCCATAGGTACTTATTTTGATGTAGCTCCCGAACAGATAGACGAGGCTTTGGAAACTTATATACCGCAAAACAACAGGTCGCAACTGAAAGACACCGGTCGAAACCAACTCATCATTGATGCTTACAATGCCAACCCCACCAGCATGATGGCTGCGTTACAGAACTTCCAACAATTGCATTCGGCACATAAAATGGTAATTTTAGGAGACATGAAAGAACTGGGTACAGACAGTCGGACATTACACCAGCAGATTGCAGACTACGTAACTGATTGTCAATTTGAGAAAGCGATTCTTGTAGGCGAAGAGTTTCAAGCTACCGACACAAACCTTCCGGTAGTTCCCAACACCGAAAGTCTCATTGACCTTTTAAAACAGAAAGCCCCCAAAGGCTATCACATTTTGATAAAAGGTTCCAACAGCATGCATCTACCTAAAGCAATCGATTTTCTATAGGAAACTATTCACTACGTACACAGGCCAACTTATGCTTCTTCTGCTTACCGGAAGGGGCATAAGTTTCTATATATATAATGTACATCCCTATCGGTGACAACAATCCGTCGGACTTTCTTCCATCCCATACAAATACTCCTTCGGTAGCCAACAATTCATTTTCGGCCAACGAATAAACCAGACGACCGGCTGAATCGTACACACGAACAATAGCCATCACTCCCGACTCTTCCAACCGATAAGTCACAATCAACTCATCGTCCACACCATCGCCATTGGGAGTAAACACTTGCTTATCCAACACAAACTCCTCCAAGTATTCTTTATCCAGCTCACGGTATTGTGAATTAACAAGTCCGGGAGTTCCTCCTCCCGAATCCTCGGAAGCAGATGTCCAATGCGCCTTATCAGCAGAGCATAGTGTAGGATGGATTTTTTCCAATGCCACCCCTTTGGTTGCTCGGAGGAAAGCGGCATGCATCTTATCGGAATAATAAAGCGAATCGATTACTATGCCCGAACGATTCACCAAGAAAACGTTACCTTTATCATTGGGCAATGATGGAAGTTTCGACAGCTCTATCAACCTATCAGGTGCACATTTATACGTATCAGACAATGCCGCTCGGTTCTTGAGAAAACAAAGATAGTTACCCGGTTCTATGGTTCGCGGTTGTTGAAACAAAAGTGCTCCCTCGCTCAACGCACCCTCTGCATTGCGTCGTGTCAACAGCAGACGACTTAAATCCAAGTATTTCGAAGAAGTATTGTACAATTCCACATAATCGGTTCCACCCGAAAGCGGATTAAATAAAATTTCATTGACCAACACATCGCCTATAGTAGCTTCTTCAGGCAAGCCTAACCGAATTGTGACATTACCATCGAGCGGATAGCCGGAAATATCTTTTAAATGCTGTAACTCCAATTCCAACACCTCACCCACAAGCAGACTGTCGGACAAAACCAGCTCTACTTTCCGAGCATCGGGTACAGAAGGTATTGCTCCTTGTACCGATACGTTACCGGAAAGCACCGTATAGTTATCTGCCACAGCCAGCGAAGTGGGCAACATCGGTTTAGTGAAACAGACCACTACTGTATCCGGAGTATAAACATACGCATAATCCACCTGCGCCACTGTTTCATCAGAGCAATGTCCTTTTACCGAATTTTCCCGACCGGGTGTTCCTCCCGAAACATCTGTCGATGCTTTCCAATTGGACGAATCGTTAGTCTGATTTTCCACATCCACACATTCCAGCGAAAAGCCACCCTTCCGTTTAAATTCATCAGCATACCAAGTATCGGAATATTCTACCCAAGCAATCAAATTATCACGTGCATCTGTTAACCACAACAGCTTTCCACGATTCGCAAGTTCCGGAAACGCAGCAACCCCTATCGGAGTTACATCCACATGTTTCCACTGTTCCACCATCTTTGCATGGCACAACACACCATAACCTTGCGCAGGCAACATCCCTTCTTTCAATGCTACCTTTCGGTTTCCATAATGAAATGTCCACCCTTTGAGCGAAACCGGATAGGGTGCTTTATTATACAGCTCTACATATTCCACTTCAGGCAAGCCAGCTGCCGACACCGGATTAGCCATAATCTCATTGAACACGATTTCGCCAAATGTCAATGCATGCAACGACGGGTCGTAATAAGTAAACTGGATTTGCGAGTCGGATAGCACATTGCCAGACAAATCACGTACCCCTTGCAACTCCAATGAATAAGTCTGCATATCCGTAAAGGTTCCGGCAAATGTAAGTGTCAGTTGCTTTCCATCCTGTTCTAATTTCTGAGACAACGGCACTCCTACCCCCTCCAATCTACAAGAAAGTCCCGACAACTGTATCGCCTCATCGAAGCATACCGAAACTGCATTGGCCGAAATAGCAGAAACCGAAAGGATACATGGAGGTGTATGATCATCAGGATTGCCTCCCTCAGGTGCATCCGGTTTTTCCGGAACATCCGGCTGTTCCAATTCTCCATCCACTTTCTTTATGACTATATCATCGAATACAAATGAAGTGCTCCGGCTGGCTGTATAAACACACCTCACTCCCGCAAAAGAACTTGTTGTAATCGTCGCATCGGTAGCGGTCCCTTCCGATACAAAATCCACATCTATCTTCTGTACATATGTTTGTAATGTCCACTGTCCGGAAGTATTGCATTTCACCTTTATCCACAGTGCAGGTGATGACATATTCAACCTTGCCGGACTTCCCTTTATCAACTCTACCATCGCAGTTCCATCATAGCGCATCAAGCAAACATTATCTTCTGCACCTCCTATCCGTACACAATATCCTTCCCCACTCAAATCAGATTCTGTAGAAGTCAAGTAAAAAAGTGCATAATTGTTGGCCGACGGATTAAACTGAAGATGTACATAGAAAGTCCATTCTGTTTCTCTGACCAATGAAGACGGAACTGCCAGATAAGCATCCCCTGTTTTATCATCATCGGCCAAATGCAATTGCTTCTTTTCATCTACTCTAAACTTCGTCACTTCGCCAATCCAAGTCGGATTATTCGTAAAATCCCCATCAGAAAAGTCATCAGTGACTTGAGAAAAACAACAAAAAGAGCATAAAAGCAATATCCAAAACACAAATATTCTCATCTACACTATGTTTATATTGCAAAATGTCCTACTTTTGCAACTCATTACAACAG
>DYCT01000005.1:0-8706 GCA_019417975.1 Bacteroides sp. | reverse complement strand
CAGACAAAATTATAAAAAAAATAAAAACATTATTCACTTCCTAAAAGAAATAAAAAATGAGAATAGCTATTGTTGGCGTAAGCGGAGCTGTAGGACAAGAGTTCCTGCGTGTGCTTGACGAAAGAAATTTTCCCATTGACGAACTGGTATTGTTTGGCTCACCGCGTAGTGCAGGAAGCAAATATACGTTCCGTGGCAAAGAAATTACAGTCAAACTCTTGCAGCACAACGATGACTTTAAAGGTATAGACATCGCCTTCACCTCAGCCGGAGCAAGCACTTCGAAAGAATATGCAGAAACTATCACCAAGTACGGTACAGTAATGATTGACAACTCCAGCGCATTCCGCATGGACAATGATGTACCTTTGGTTGTTCCAGAAGTAAATGCAGCTGATGCCAAAGACCGCCCCAGAGGCATTATCGCTAACCCCAACTGTACAACCATCCAAATGGTTGTGGCATTGAAAGCCATTGAAAACCTGTCGCACATCCAGCGCGTACATGTATCAACCTACCAAGCAGCCAGCGGTGCCGGTGCAGCTGCTATGGACGAACTGTATACCCAATACAAACAAGTATTAGCCAATGAACCTGTTACTGTCGAGAAGTTCGCTTACCAGTTAGCTTTCAACCTCATTCCGCAGATTGATGTCTTCATGGACAATGGTTATACCAAGGAAGAGATGAAGATGTATCACGAAACACGCAAGATTATGCATTCCGACATCAAGGTAAGTGCCACTTGTGTACGTGTTCCTGCCCTCCGTGCTCACTCCGAAAGCATCTGGGTAGAAACAGAACGTCCGATTTCCGTAGAAGAAGCACGTGAAGCTTTTGCACAAGGCGAGGGTTTGGTATTGGAAGACAATCCGGCAGAAAAGAAATACCCGATGCCATTGTTCCTCTCCGGCAAAGACCCTGTCTATGTAGGTCGTATCCGCAAGGATTTGGCCAATGAAAACGGCCTTACTTTCTGGCTTGTTGGCGACCAAATCAAAAAAGGTGCAGCCCTCAACGCTGTTCAGATTGCAGAATATTTGGTAAGAGAAAACGCTCTTTAATCCGTTTTCTCCTCCCCTCCTAAAGACCTTGCCATAACCATTCCGGCAAGGTCTTTTCTTTGTCTCAAAGAGAATTTTAAGACTGTGAACAAAGCAAAGCTCTTAATTCACGTTCAAACTGTGCTGTATCTATAAAATGAATGGCATGCATACCTGCTTTCAAAGCACCTTCCACATTGACCATCTTATCGTCTGTGAAGAGGCAAGTATCCGGTTGTAATCCGAACTTCTCGCACAATCGCCAATAAATAGCCAAATCGGGTTTCACCAATTTTTCTTCAGAAGAAATCAGCTGTCCATCGAGCAAGCGGAAAATAGAGAATTTCTCCATCACAGGATACACCGTATTACTCCAATTGGTCAACCCATACAAAGCATACCCCTCTGTTTTAAGCTTTTGCAAAAGTGTCCGCATCCCTACGACTTCATCCGTGACAGCAGCCAACTGTCGGTCATAAAACAACTGAAATTCGCGTTCCCACTCCGGATACTTCGCTTTCATTTCTGCAACAATCTCTTCGAAGGTATCTTCTCCTTTATCACATCGTTCGATAAAATCCTGATTTCCTGTAATCTCACGTACGGCTGCCCGAGTTTCAGGATTATCAATAAATGCATACAAGTATTTGTCAAAATCATAATCGACCAACACTTTCCCAAAATCAAATATCAGGTTTTTAATCATCTTTATTTCCTTTTATTATTTAATTAAGAAAGGCGTACATACGGTTGGAACTGTATATACGCCTTTGTCTATAAATATTCCGAGGAGATCAAGGATAGACCTTATCCAAATACATTTCAAATATCAATGTGGAATAAGCCGGTATCGAGCCTTTATTAGTGTCACCATATCCTGATTCATAAGGAATATAAACGGTCCACCAATCGCCTTCATGCATATATTGCAAAGCAGAAGTCATCCCATCGACCAATGAGCTCAAGGTCAGTGTAACTCGACCGGAAGTTTCCGGATTCAATTCTTCCGAAACGAATGTTTCATCAAAAACCGTCTTATTGATGAGGCGTCCTCGATAACTTACAGAGACCGAATCGGAATAGCAAGCTGAGACTTTTCCTTCTCCTTCTTTTTCAATATGGATATATACATAATCCAAATTGTTGACAGTCAAGATTCCACCGAAATCTGTCGAGGGTTTATCATCTGGTCTGACCCAGTTTTTCACGACCTTCCACTTGCCATCGGTATTGGTTCTTGCCACTGTCGCTATCGAATCGATATAAGCAACATTACGTTTCGCCCAGTTGTCATACTCTCCTTCTGCTTCGGTCTCTTTACAAGACACCACGCTACCAGCCAGCAGCGACAAAAGAAAAATAGGCAGATATTGAATAAGTTTCTTCATCCCAAGTTGATTTTTTACTTTAATGTCTTCAACAGACTGGTGATGCTTACTTTATCAGCAATGATACGGTTCAGGTCAGCAATAGCCACACGTTCCTGTTCCATTGTATCACGATGACGGATAGTCACACAGTTGTCTTCCAATGTCTGATGGTCGACAGTGATACAATACGGAGTACCGATAGCATCCTGACGGCGGTAACGCTTACCGATACTGTCTTTCTCATCGTACTGGCAATGGAAGTGGAACTTCAAGTCATCAATAATCTCACGTGCCTTTTCAGGAAGACCATCTTTCTTCACAAGTGGCAAAACAGCCAATTTGACCGGTGCAAGTGCAGCAGGCAACTTCAAGACCACGCGACTTTCACCATTCTCTAATGTTTCTTCGCAATAAGCAGCACTCATCACACTGAGGAACATACGGTCTACACCGATTGAAGTTTCAATGACATACGGAGTATATGACTCATTGATTTCCGGATCGAAATATTTGATGCTCTTGCCCGAGAACTTCTCATGCTGACTCAAGTCGAAATTGGTACGTGAGTGTACTCCTTCCACTTCTTTAAAGCCAAAAGGCATCAAGAACTCGATGTCGGTAGCCGCATTGGCGTAGTGAGCCAATTTTTCATGGTCGTGATAACGGTAATGGTCATCGCCAAAGCCCAATGCCTTATGCCACTTCATACGGAACTCTTTCCAATTTCTAAACCATTCCATCTCTGTGCCCGGTTTTACAAAGAACTGCATCTCCATCTGTTCAAACTCACGCATACGGAAAATGAACTGACGAGCCACAATCTCGTTACGGAAAGCTTTACCAATCTGTGCAATACCAAAAGGAATCTTCATACGACCGGTTTTCTGCACGTTCAGGTAGTTTACAAAAATACCCTGTGCCGTTTCAGGACGCAAGTACACTTTCATACTACCTTCGGCAGTAGAGCCCATCTCGGTAGAGAACATCAAATTGAACTGGCGTACCTCAGTCCAGTTTTTAGTTCCGGAAATCGGACATACAATTCCTTCGTCCAAAATAATCTGACGCAGCTCGTTCAGGTCGTTATCATTCATCGCCTTGCTGAAACGTTCGTGCAGCGCATCACGCTTAGCCTGATGTTCCAACACACGTCCGTTTGTAGAGCGGAACTGAGCCTCATCGAAAGCCTCACCGTATTTCTTGGCAGCCTTAGCTACTTCTTTATCAATTTTCTCTTCATATTTGGCTATCTGATCTTCTATCAGCACATCGGCACGATAGCGTTTCTTGGAATCACGGTTGTCAATCAATGGGTCGTTGAAAGCATCCACGTGGCCCGAAGCTTTCCAAATGGTAGGATGCATAAAGATTGCAGAATCGATACCTACAATGTTTTCGTGAAGCAGCACCATGCTGTCCCACCAGTATTTCTTGATATTGTTTTTCAATTCCACGCCCATCTGGCCATAGTCATACACCGCACCTAAGCCATCGTAAATATCGCTTGAGGGGAATACAAAACCATACTCCTTACAGTGCGATACCAATTTCTTAAAAACATCTTCTTGTGCCATTTTATTCTTTATTGATTCTTTCTTATTACATAAATAATGTGCAAAGTAAACGATTTTTTTTAAGAAAATTCGTATTTTTGCCTGCATATCATTCAGCATTAAGGAATTTAAATATATATGAGCGACGATTTGACAGACAAAGAAGAATTGTTTGACGAAAATATTAATGGGGATAGCTCCAAGCATTCTGACTATAAACCAGCTAATACAAGCGACGAAAACATACGTCATCACCTGACAGGTATGTATCAAAACTGGTTCTTGGAATACGCTTCGTATGTCATCTTGGAACGCGCCGTCCCACATATTATCGATGGCCTGAAACCCGTACAACGACGCATCCTGCACACCATGCGCCGGATGGAAGACGGCCGCTACAATAAAGTGGCCAACATTGTGGGTGAAGCCATGAAATTTCACCCACACGGTGATGCTTCCATCAAGGATGCCCTCGTACAGCTGGGACAGAAAGATATGCTTATCGACTGCCAGGGTAACTGGGGTAATATCCTTACCGGCGACGATGCAGCAGCTGCCCGTTATATAGAGGCACGCCTCACCAAATTTGCGCTCGATGTGGTGTTTAACCCGAAAACGACCGAATGGAAACAGTCGTACGACGGAAGAAACAAGGAACCCATCAACCTGCCTGTAAAGTTCCCGCTTTTGCTGGCACAAGGAGTGGAAGGTATTGCCGTGGGACTTTCATCGAAAATTCTGCCTCACAACTTCAATGAGTTGTGCGATGCAGCGGTGTGCTACCTGCAAAAAGAAGAATTCCAACTGTTCCCCGATTTTCAGACAGGCGGAAGCATCGATGTATCCAAATACAACGATGGCGAACGAGGCGGTTCGGTACGTGTACGCAGTAAAATAGAGAAAGTAGACAACCGGACATTGGCCATCCGCGAAATTCCTTACGGCAAGACAGTGGCTATCGTATGCGACTCCATCGTAAAAGCCAACGAAAAAGGAAAAATTAAAATACGAAAAGTAGAAGACCTCACATCGGGCAATGTAGAGATATTGGTACATCTGGCACCGGGAGTCTCATCGGACAAAGCCATCGATGCACTGTATGCATTTACCGATTGCGAGGTAAACATTTCACCTAACTGTTGCGTGATTTCCGACCTGAAGCCACACTTTCTCTCGGTAAGCGATGTCCTACGCAAATCGGTCGACAATACGCTCAATCTATTACACCAAGAACTGGAAATACGCAAAAACGAGTTATTGGAATCACTCCACTTTGCATCGCTCGAAAAAATATTTATCGAAGAACGCATTTACAAGGACAAAGAGTTCGAACAGGCCGCCAACATGGATGCTGCTTGCGAACATATCGACCTGCGACTGACTCCTTATTATCCACAGTTCGTACGAGAGGTAACCAAAGAGGATATCCTCAAGTTGATGGAAATCAAAATGGCGCGTATCCTGAAGTTCAACAAGGACAAAGCCGAGGACTACATCGCCAAGTTGAATGCGGAAATGAAAGAGATAGACTACCACTTGGCTCACATCGTGGAATATACCATCAATTGGTTTAAGATGTTGAAAGAAAAGTATGGCAATCAATATCCACGACGTACAGAAATCCGCAACTTCGACACCATCGAGGTGACCAAAGTTGTAGAAGCCAACGAGAAACTCTACATCAACCGCGAAGAAGGATTTATCGGTACCGGACTGAAGAAAGATGAATTTATAGCCAACTGCTCCGACATCGACGATGTCATCATCTTCTATAAAGACGGTAAATATAAGATTGTACGAGTGCAAGACAAAATGTTTATCGGCAAGAACATATTGTATGTAAACATTTTCAAGAAGAATGACAAACGTACAATCTACAACGTGGTGTATCGCAACGGCAAGGATGGTTACTACTACATCAAGCGTTTCAACGTAACCGCCATGACACGCGACCACGAATATGACCTGACACAAGGTACACCGGGCTCACGGATTGTCTATTTCACGGCCAATCCAAACGGTGAAGCAGAGGTTATCAAAGTGACATTGAAGCCTAATCCGCATATCAAGAAAATCATGTTCGAAAAAGACTTTAGCGAAATCATCATCAAAGGCCGCCAATCAATGGGTAACATTCTGACCAAATATGATGTACATCGCATCGGCTTGAAACAACGAGGCGGCTCAACACTGGGCGGACGCAAGGTATGGTTTGACCACGATGTGCTCCGCCTGAATTACGACAACCGTGGAGAATACTTAGGCGAGTTCCATAACGATGACCTCATCCTTGTTTTGCTAAAAAGCGGTGAGTTCTATACCACCAACTTCGACCTAAACAACCACTACGAAGACTCTATCCTACTGATTGAGAAATTCAAGCCCCATAAGGTATGGACAGCTGTGGTTTCCGATGCCGACCAGCAAGGACACCCTTACTTGAAACGATTCCAATTCGAACCCACTACGCGCAAGCAAAGCATCTTAGGTGAGAACAAGAAAAACAAGCTACTCTTACTCACTCCCGAAGCCTATCCACGCTTGGAATTCATCATGGGTGGACTGGATAGCTTCCGCGAACCACTTATCATCGATGCCGAATCGTTTGTCGCCGTAAAAGGCTACAAAGCGAAAGGAAAACGAATCACCAACTACACATTGGAAACTGTCAACGAGTTGGAACCTACCCGCTTCCCTGAACCAGAAGAGGAAGAACCGGAAGAGATAGAAGAGGTGGAAAATCTGGACCCGGATGCAGGAAAAAGCGAAAGCGATATCCGCGATGAGATAACCGGACAAATGAAACTGTTCGATAATGAATAAATGGAGCATAGTCATCATCTGTTGGATATTGGCAACAGCCGTTCATGCCCATATTCCGGACAGCATTCAATATCAACGCTATGTAACCCGCGCCACTACTTATGGCGTGGGCTTTACAAACGTGTATGACACTTACCTCTCGCCCGTAGAATATAAAGGCACAGAGATACGGATTATGCGTGAAAGTATTCGACTGACCAAACTGGCAGACGGGAACATATCTACACAAGCCTTATTCCAAGCTCATTTAGGATATACTAAAAACCAGACAGAAACAGGTGAATGCTTTTCCGGATTAGTCAATTGGAATTATGCTCTCCACTACCAATTTCGTATCGGAGAAAACCTAAAGCTACTGGCAGGAGGAGCCGGTGAGTTGAACGGAGGATTCATCTACAACGTACGCAACTCGAACAATCCAGCATCGGCCAAAGCCTACATCAACATAGCTGCCTCGGGAATGGCCATCTATCATTTTCGCATCCGAAAATACCCCATGACCCTGCGCTATCAAATCAATATGCCATTCTTGGGCGTAATGTTTTCGCCCGACCATCATCAGAGCTATTATGAAATTTTCTCGCTGGGACATACCAAAAAAGTGGTACGCTTCACTTCGTTCCACAACCAGCCGTCCCTACGTCAAATGGTAAGTCTCGACTTTCCTGCGCGCTATCTGAAAATGCGTGTATCCTATGTATGCGACCTGCAACAATCGCAACTCAACGGATTGCGCACCCATACCTATTCGCACGCCTTCTTGTTGGGTTTTGTCAAATCGTTCTACCTCATTCGCGACAAATGTCCACAGCCAATGCCTGCCTACTAAAACTCAAGCAAATTTATGAAACGTAAATTAACCTACCTATTCTCCGTTTTTTTGATGTTCTTCAGCCTACATGCCTGCATCCGCGAAGAGCTACCCGACAATACCCCGCAAGGCAATTTTGATGCTTTATGGAAAATCATCGATGAGCAATATTGTTTTCTCGATTATAAGAAGCAAGAATACGGGCTGGACTGGGATGAAGTGTATCATCGCTACAGACAGCGCATCAGTGCATCAATGCCCTCAAGCGGCCTGTTCGAAGTATTAGGGGATATGCTGAACGAGCTGCGCGACGGACATGTAAATCTCTATGCCAGTCACGACATCGCCCGCTATTGGGACTGGTTCGAAGCCTATCCGGCCAACTTCAGCGACAGCATCCAACGCAACTATTTGGGTACTGACTATAAAATAGCTTCCGGACTAAAATATAAAATATTGGACGACAATATCGGCTACATCTATTACAGCAGTTTCAGCGATGGCATCGGCAATGGAAATATCGACCAGATGCTACACGATATGGCTGTATGCGACGGACTTATCATTGACATCCGCAACAATGGTGGCGGGCTGTTGACCAATGCCAGCAAATTAGCCTCACACTTTACCAACGAAAAGGTGCTTACCAGCTACATTCTCCATAAAACTGGGAAAGGGCACAACGACTTCAGCAACCCTCAGCCCATCTATTTAGAACCATCAAGCAGCATCCGCTGGCAGAAAAAAGTAGCAGTGCTAACCAACCGTCATGCCTATAGCGCAACCAACGACTTTGTCAACACCATGAGCCAACTGCCCAATGTGACGTTGATAGGCGACCGCACCGGTGGTGGCTCCGGCTTACCCATCTCGTCCGAACTACCCAACGGCTGGAGCATTCGTTTTTCATCCAGCCCCCACCTCAATGCACAAAAACAACACATAGAGTTTGGCATTGACCCAGACATCAAAGTAGACATGCAAACCTCCGATATACAAAAAGGCAAGGATACAATCATCGAAACTGCACGTGCTTTTCTGAAAAAGTAAACACGGCTCTTTCATTTAAGATAAAAGTAGAGACATAGTATCCCTTACCCGATTCA
>DYCT01000049.1 GCA_019417975.1 Bacteroides sp. | reverse complement strand
ATACGGAGTTTCGACCGACCATTGTTGCACTCGGATATAATGGAGAAGCTCGCTGACAAAAATGTACGTACCGAGCTTGATTGGCAAGTGTATCAGCTGCAACGTCGCTATCTCGACTATCAGGTGAATATCGGCAATCGGATTATTGAATTGTTGACATCGGGAGAGGGCGGACGCGAGAAAGCCGAATCGGTATCTGCACCCAAACGTAAGTTTCAAGACATGATAGATGGGCTTTTCCAAGAGACAAACAAGCGCATCGACCGACGGAGCAACGAGATACGATTTATCCAAGGCGATGAGGTGCTTTGTCCGTACCAACTTTCGTCGGGCGAGAAACAGATGCTGGTGATTCTGCTTACTGTATTGGTACAGGACGAACAGTCGGCCGTGCTGTTTATGGACGAACCTGAAGTGTCGCTGCACATCGAGTGGCAACAGAAACTCATCAGCATGATTCGCGATTTGAATCCAAGCGTGCAAATCATACTGACCACCCATTCGCCGGCTGTCATCATGGACGGATGGATGGATGCTGTAACCGAAGTAAGCGATATCAGCTCTACCGAAAAAAGCTGTTAGTAGCAGAGGAGAGGGCAAGTATGGCGAAACGACTCAATGAGCATGTGACTTCCGGATGGGTCAACGCTGCCAACCGGATGGCACCGCGAAAAGCAAAACGAAAGATTGTAGCCTATGTGGAGAGCTATGATGATGTATCGTTCTGGCGAAATTTATTCAATGAGTTCGAAACAGAACAATGCACGTTTCAGGTGATGCTTCCATCTTCTTCGTCGTTGGCAAAAGGCAAGAAGACCGCATTGATGAATGTGTTGGGCGATTCGGGATTGGGCGAAAACATGATAGCTTGTGTCGATTCCGATTACGACTATTTGCTGCAAGGGGTGACACGCCTCTCGCGTCGTATACTGAACAGCCCTTATATTTTCCATACGTATGCATACGCTATCGAAAACTATCAATGCTATGCCGAAAGTTTGCATGAAGTGTGTGTACAGGCTACACTCAATGATCGGGCTTTGATGGACTTTCCGCTGTTTTTGCAACGCTATTCGCAGGTGATTCATCCGCTCTTCTTATGGTCTGTTGCCTTTTATCGGAAGCGTGATTTGATTACCTATCCGTTGTTGAAATTCTGTTCTGATATCCGTATCCTGTATTTCGATTTGCATACGCCTTACAATTGCCTTGATTCGCTCAAAAAGCACGTAAACAGACAAGTGGCTTATTTCTCCAAGCATTTCCCGGACATGGCTTCTTCCATGGGAAATCTGCGTAACGAATTGGAAACATTGGGAGTGACGCCTGATAATACTTACCTTTTTATACAAGGACATCATCTGATGGACAATGTGGTAATGAAGCTGCTGGTGCCTGTCTGTACATTGCTTCGCAGAGAGCGTGAAACGGAAATTAAACGCTTGGCCGAGCATGATGAACAACGACGGAACGAACTGACATGCTATCAAAACAGCCAGTGCCCGGTGGAGCTGATGCTTCGGAAAAATACGTGCTATCGCGATTTGTCCTTGTATAAGCGTTTGCGCCAAGATATATCTCGGTTCTTGAAATTGAAGTAAAAACGAGCCGCTTGCTTACTTGTCAGCACCGTTTCGCTTGCGAAGTGCCTGGGGGATTTCGGCTTTCTGCGGAGTAGTCTGCAAGGTATCTGCTTGCAGGGCGGCTTCTCTCTCACGTCTGCGTCGAATTTTACTGCGCCAGATAAGCAGGTCTTTCCACAGATTGAAGTCCTTTTTATAGGCAACACCTACACCTTGTGTCGTGAGGGTGGTCTTGGTATAATATCGGTCGTTGGTCTTGTTGTAGGCTTTCAGACGTATCTCACCCGATTTGGTCAACAGCCATTCTACATCGAAGTCGCCCACGAAGTTGCTATTGGCCATCGGGTTATCCCGGTATCCGAAATTTCCGTTGATAAGAAGTCGGTTGTTGAGCAATTGTCCCGACAATATTCCTTCCACCTCTACATCGGTCCATCCCTTCTCACCGGTACTGAGCATCGTACCAAAGTTCCAATTATGTAAGTCCAACGCTTGCGACAGCATTTGGTTCAACTGTCCGGATAGGGTAGAAGAGAGTACTGAACTCATGGCACTGGATGTTTGTCCGGAGTTGTTGTTCATGTAGTCGTAAGTATAGAACTTGCCGATACCCAGCAGGTAGAGGATTTGCATGTTCATTTCTTCGTTGGTACTGATGGCACTGCGCACAATCTCGCGCTCTTCCTCGCTTACGTTGGGTAGCTCAATGTCGAACTTGATGTCCGGATTGGTGAGCTTCCCTGTCAGGTTCATGATACAGTTCACTTTTACATTGTTTTGAGTGAAAGATTCGCCTATACCCAAGTCGCTTAGGGCAGCCGAGTTGACAGTGTACAGCGCTTGTATGCCTAAATTGGCATTCACCGGGTTGCCATTGAACTCGATGGTACTGCCTGATTTGATAAGGAAGTCTTTACGTATCACTTCTTGTAAGCTGAACTTGTAGAGACCTTGGTCGATGTTGTAGCTTCCGAACATTTTTACATCTCCTTTGTTGAAAAACTCTACGCGGATATTTCCGTTTCCCTTTCCGCTGATGTAGTCGCCGGCTGTTGGGTCCATGATGATTTTCATGGTACCATCAGGGGTAGCATCGACTTGCAGGTTCAAGTGGATATCTATCGGAGTATCATCGGATGCTTCGTTGTCCGAGCGGTAGGTAGGGAATACAAACACCGAGTCGGCTATGGCACGTTTAGGTGTTTTGTCGACAAATTTGATGAACTGGTTATCGGTAGCCGAACTGGTGGAGTTTAGGATGTACACAAAGTTGGTATTGCGGTTGGTTCGCATCGCTACGTCTACATTCAGTCCGGTAGGGTCTCCGTTCAACAAGGCATTCCCGGTAGCATATACAGTACCGTAGAAGGGCATCGATGGGTCTTCTTTGGTATTATAGACCAACAGGTTGTCTACATTGAATAAGAATCGGTAATTCAAATCTTTGAAGTGTGTGTGTCGTAAGTGTCCGTTTAGTGTCCCTCGGTGTCCTTCCGGGTCGAACAAGGCACAGTTGTTAAACTGGATTTCGGAAGGGCGCAAGTGGATGGAGTCTTTCACTTGGAATGTAGTGTTGAGAATATCAAATTTCATGCTGGCATCGGCCATGACATCGCCATCTAACATGAGCGATTGGAATCCTCCGTAGAAATGAGCCTTTCCTGTGATGCGTCCGCGTACATCAGATGCAATGGATTTCATGTAGTACTGAAGAAACTCGATACTGGTATTGTTTACTTTGATGTCCAAGTCCAGACCTTTTTTCTTTGGGACAATAAGTCCTTTGACAAAGGCTTGTGAGATGTTTGGCTCAAATATATGTGCGTCCAGGAATATTCCTCCTTCTTCCTTATCCCAGCCTCCGGTGATATTCATATCGCCCAGCAAAGCATCGTTGAAGGTGAAATGTTTTACAAAGAGTTTGGCGTTTAGTTCCGGTTCTTTCAGCACTTGGTTGGCTGTGGCTGTACCTGTGGCATGTCCTTTGAAGTCGACGGCTTTAAGATTGACGGCATCAAACACATAGCCGATGCTGATGTCGTTTAACTGTACATGTACGGTATCTTCAAGCTGTTTGGTCAGTTTGCCGTTAATGCGGATAAACTGGTCATTGTGGTTGAAGAAGAAGTCATTGATAAATACTCGTCCGGAATCGATGGCTACTTGTGCCGGATGCAGATTCCAAAGGGTATCGTTGATGATGATGTCTGTAGGCTGTATCTGAATATTGGCTTGTAGAAGTGGCTTTTCGCCCACAGTTTTGAAAAAGTCGGTCAAGGCGCTGATGCATCCGCTATAAGTGGCGTGTCCATTGTTTCCCCAATTGACAAGTGTTGACATCTTGTCGTTGCGTGCTTGTACGTCTACAGAGAAGTTGAGCATTGCGTCGTCTTTCATGTGCTTGCTGCCTCGAACCAAGCATTTGAATCGTTCACGAGGGGTCTCGCATAGCAGCATACCCGATTCGATGCGATGGTTTCCATAGCGTATGGAGGGGAAATAGCCTTCTACACGCAGTTTGCGTATGGGGTCGTTGAAATATCCTTTTATTGTACTATGGGTATAGACAGTGAAAGGGAGTCCGAATACTTGTGTCAGCTTTTCGGTATTAAACAAGTGAACATCGAACGTAAAGTTGTTGTCCGGATTGGGTATTTCTTTGTTTAAGCTCAAGAGGGATGGAATGTATCGTTCCACTGTTTTGAGTACGCTGGCCGGGATACTTTGATAGGAATATTTCCCTCTGATGGCAGCTTTGACATAAGGAGAATTTAGCGTAAGCGCTTTCTGGCCTTGGCTGATTTGACTGGCTGTTATGTTGATATTGTCCAAAAAGAAATTCTTTTGAGGTTCAAGATAGCGGATACTGTCTATGTTGATGTAGCCTACCATGTTGTCGATGGAGTTCCCTTCGAAGTTGGCATTCAGTAGCAGAGAAAATTCAGACTGGGGCTTGTCTTTAATCAAATGCAGGTCGTTGAGCTTTACATGTTGGACCTTGGCTTGGAAATTGAATGTCGGTATTTTCTTTCCTAAATTGAAATCGCCATTTATCAGTAGTTTCCCATTGGGGTCGTTTATAGAAATGTTACCATCGAATCCTCCTTTCTCAAAAATGCCATCGAGTGTGATGTCTTTGTAGGTGTAGTGTTTGAAGTCGAGAGAAGGCAATAATGCTTTGGCTTTAATTGTCGGTCTGTTATTGCCGTATTGGGTTGCACTGATTTGAGCATTCAGACTGATGTTTCCCAAAAGGTCTTCTTTGTTTAGCAGTTTTCCTAACTGAAAATCTACGGTTTGGATTGAACCAGATGACGATTTGAATGCTTTTTCTTTGTTCAGACTTAGTTTAAGGTCGGTTTTGATGAATCCTACATCGGTACGTACGGTACCGTAGGTTACTAAGTCGTTAAGGTATCCCGATATTTCACCGTTGAAAGATATATCTCCCATTCTTTGCAGGATAGGAGAGGAGGGTTTGCCGGTTAGATTTTTAAAGAGAAAGTCTATACCGGTTTGGCGGATATACAATTTTGACAGATTACCGTAAAGATAAGCATCAGAGCCGGCTGTATAATCTTGTATGGACAAGTGTCCGTCAATGACTATATGGTTGTCGGCATGAATGCTCAAAACCGGGCACTCCAGTTGATTGGTAGTTCCGTTGAATTGTATGTTGAGGTTTACCGGGTCATTAAAGCGTTTGAATGCCGGAACAAAGCAGGCAATATCTTTCAGTGTGATGTAGGAAGCATGGAGACCTCCTTTGAACCGGATGTTGGAAAAAAGCTCCTTTATCGATTGTGGGTTGTTATATTGGACGTTGAATGTGTCCAGCTGAATCGATGTATTGGGCAATGCGATGGAGAAATTTTCCAGATTGGCTTGATAGGGGTTGGCTGTAAATTTCATCGAAAGCTTGTTGAGGCTGAATCCGGAGTGTTCTTGTAAACTCAATCGCTTGATGGCAATATTGACCGAATCTTCTTTCAATGCTTTCAGAGAAATATGGGCAATAATGTCTTTTATATCCAGGTGATTGATGTTAAAAGCGCTGGAGTCTGTCGGTTCGCTTAATACATCGTAGGTCAAGCGTCCGCGTCGAATCAAGATGGCATTAATGCGCAAGTCTGTCTTGCGCTTGGGTTTTAACGTATCTTGCGGTGCAAAGGCGTCAATCAGAAACTGAAAGTTGGGCTTGTCTTGTGGTGTCTTCTTCTGTAAGCAGATGTTGAACCCGAACAGCTGAACATTGCTAATGGCTATTTTACCTTTAAATAGGGGTAGCAACTCTATTTTGGCTGACAAGCGAGTGGCTCGCAGCATCTCATTTGATGATTGGTCTTTCAGGATAAGGTTGTCAATGATTACTCGGTTGAAAGTACCGATTGATACATTGCCGATGCTTAAATCTGTTTGGAACAGTGTCTTTAGCTCTTGAGTAATGGCTACAGTCATTCGTTGCTGTACATAAGGAATGTTCAGCAAGAGGAAGATTCCTAAGTATAGTCCTAAAACAATACTGAAGAACCAACGAGCTATTTTTCCAAGAGTCTTTATAACCGGTTTGTTTTGTAATTGTCTTACAAAGATACACGAAATCCATAAATCAGACTTTATCGACGTATTTATTTCTCGCATTTTTTAGGTATTTTTGTAGCAGAAATCGATGAAATGGAGTCACAAAAAGAAATACGTAAGATAATCCATGTAGATATGGACGCTTTTTATGCCGCAGTGGAGCAACGTGATAATCCTGCTTATCGTGGTAAGCCGATTGCGGTAGGGCGGGCAGAGGAGCGTGGCGTCGTGTCGACTGCCAGTTATGAAGCTCGTCTGTTTGGTGTGCATAGCGCAATGTCGTCAGTCAGAGCGAAGCGTTTGTGTCCGCAGTTACAGTTTGTACCTTGTCGGATTTCTTATTACAAGGAAATATCTATGCAGATAAGAGATATCTTTTACGATTATACGGATATTGTGGAGCCTCTTTCGTTGGATGAGGCTTTTCTGGATGTTACGGTAAATAAACGTTCCATTAAATATGCGGTCGATATAGCGAAGGAGATAAAACAACGTATTCGTTCTGAGTTGAATCTGGTGGCTTCAGCCGGTGTCTCTTACAATAAGTTTTTGGCCAAAGTAGCTTCCGATTATCGTAAGCCCGATGGGCTTTGTACAATTCATCCCGATAAGGCACTGGAGTTTATCAGAAATTTACCGATAGAGACATTTTGGGGCGTTGGGCAGGTTACCGCTCGTAAAATGCATGAACTGGGCATTTATAATGGAGCTCATCTGCAAGCTTGTTCTTCCGATTTCCTGTTTCGGAATTTTGGTAAAGTAGGGCTTCTTTATTACGATTTTGCACATGGAGTAGACAATCGTCCGGTAGAACCGGTTCGTATCCGCAAGTCGGTGGGGTGTGAACGTACGTTGGAAAAGGATATTGTGTTGTATTCGTCAGTTATAATTGAGTTATATCATTTGGTAGTCGAGCTGGTGGAACGTATAGCAAAGGCTGAATTTCGTGGCAATACCTTGACACTGAAATTGAAGTATAGCGATTTTGCACAGAAAGTGCATAGTACGAGTGTGCCATATGAGTTGGTTACGCTGAAGCAAATCCTTCCTCTTGCCAAGAAACTATTAAAAGAAATTGATTTCCAGAATCGTGCCATTCGACTGATAGGTCTTTCGGTATCCAATCCTCGAACTGATAATAAAGATGTGTCTGATAAGTATCCGGTGCAACTTAGTATCGACTGGGATGGGCGTTGGTAGGCTTGGAAGATGCTAAAAATAATATGAAATAGCATTCTATATGGATTTAGTTTCGTAAATTTGCGCGACTATAAATATGTGATGATGTTTAAACGAAGAATCAATAACTGGCATCCGGTTAAAGGACAGCCTTTGACCGATTTGGATAAGAAGGTACTTTATTTTCAGAATAAGGGACACTTGGTCCCAAGTAGAGAACTTATCAAGACTCCTGAACAAATCGAAGGAATCCGACGCAGTGGTAAGGTAAATACCGGTGTGCTGGATTTGGTAGCAAGCGAAATAAAGGCAGGTATGTCTACTGCCGATATTGATAAACTGGTATATGATTATACCGTGGCTCATGGCGCTATCCCGGCACCTTTGAATTACGAAGGATTTCCTAAAAGCGTGTGCACCAGTATCAATGAAGTGGTATGTCACGGAATTCCCGATGAAGATGAAATCTTAGAAGAAGGAGATATTGTCAATGTGGATGTCTCTACTATTTTGGATGGCTATTACTCGGATGCTTCGCGTATGTTTGTCATTGGCAAGACATCTCCGAAAAAAGAGAAACTGGTACGTGTGGCAAAAGAGTGTCTACAAATAGGTATGGAGGCAGCGCGACCGTTTGGCTTCGTAGGTGATATCGGTCATGCTATTCAGAAACATGCCGAAAAGAACGGATTTTCTGTTGTGCGTGATTTGTGTGGGCATGGAGTAGGACTCGAGTTTCACGAAGAACCCGATGTGGAACATTTTGGCAGAAAAGGAACAGGAATGCTGCTTGTGCCGGGCATGGTTTTTACCATTGAACCAATGATTAATATGGGTACGTATGAGGTGTTTGTGGATGAAGAAGACGGATGGACCGTAGTTACGGAAGATGAGTTGCCTTCTGCACAATGGGAACATACGTTCTTGATGACCGAAACAGGATTGGAAATTTTGACTTATTAGTGAATAATATGGATACAATTATATTAGGAATTGAGTCGTCTTGCGATGATACCTCTGCTGCGGTAATTCGCAATGGGGTATTGCTTTCGAATGTGGTCGCCAGTCAAGCAGTGCATGAGTCGTATGGAGGAGTAGTACCCGAGTTGGCTTCGAGAGCTCATCAACAGAACATTGTGCCGGTGGTGCATGAAGCGTTGAAACGGGCACAGGTCACAAAAGAACAGTTGAGCGCTGTAGCCTTTACTCGAGGTCCCGGCCTGATGGGTTCGCTGTTGGTTGGCGTTTCGTTTGCAAAAGGTTTTGCACGTTCGTTAGGAATACCTATGATTGATGTTAACCATCTGCAAGCCCACGTGTTAGCTCATTTTATTAAAGAATCTGTCGAAGATGCGAATCAACCACAATTCCCTTTCCTTTGTTTGCTGGTTTCAGGTGGAAACTCGCAGATTATTCGTGTGAATGCCTACAATAACATGGAAGTGATTGGACAGACCATCGACGATGCTGCAGGTGAGGCTATTGACAAGTGCTCGAAGGTGATGGGCTTGGGTTATCCGGGTGGACCTATCATTGATAAGTTGGCACGTCAGGGCAATCCACATGCTTTCACATTTAGTAAACCGCATATCCCTGATTATAACTATAGCTTTAGCGGATTAAAGACGTCTTTTCTCTATTCTTTGCGCGATTGGGTGAAAGAAGATCCCGATTTCATCGAACATCACAAGACTGATTTGGCTGCTTCGCTCGAAGCGACAGTGGTAGATATCTTGATGGGGAAACTCCGTAAGGCTGCCAAAGATTTGAAAATTAAACAGGTGGCTGTAGCCGGAGGTGTGTCGGCTAATAATGGATTGCGCAATGCTTTCCGTGAACATGCCGAAAAATATGGTTGGAAAATCTATATTCCTAAGTTTAGTTATACTACGGACAATGCAGCGATGGTGGCCATTACCGGTTACTATAAATTCTTGGATAAAGATTTCTGTTCAATAGATCTTCCGGCTTATTCGCGCGTAGTCATGTAAGCGATTTTGCTTATATATATAATAAGGTATAAGTATCATTCCGATGGAATGGGGAAAAATGGAAGATTCAAGCATGTCGATAGATAGAAAAGAGTTGGGAAGCTTTGGACAGAAGCTGGGAGAAGAACTGAAACGGAAAGGCAGTACACTTGCCACTGCCGAAAGTTGTACCGGAGGAAATATTGCGGCTTGTATTACGGGCATAGCAGGTAGTTCGGCTTATTTCAAAGGGGGTGTAGTGGCTTACGCTAATGAGGTAAAGCAAAATCTGCTTCATGTATCGGCAAGTACATTGGAACGTTATGGGGCTGTAAGCGAACAGACGGTACGCGAAATGGTGCAGGGAGCTATAGAAATGCTGAGCTCAGATTATGCAGTGGCTACTTCAGGTATAGCCGGTCCGGATGGAGGTACTCCGGAGAAGCCTGTAGGAACAATTTGGATAGCTGCCGGGTCTAAAAACAAGATAATTACTTGGAAGCAGGAGGTCGATAGCGGAAGAGAGCAAAATGCACTTCGAGCTGTCCGGAATGCATTTAGATTATTAGAGGAACTGCTTCAAATGAAGCAAAAATGATGTTTTTTGGTGAATTAATTACCGAATTTCTTGTTTTATTTCAATAAAAGTACTTACTTTGCGCTCTGTTTGAAATAAGTATAGATAAGAACTATAAAAATAAGATAGCAATGTCG
>DYCT01000048.1:2316-10039 GCA_019417975.1 Bacteroides sp. | reverse complement strand
CTTATATTATAGTATAAATTAAAATAACAAGTTATGATTGATTATTACGAGTATTCTATACCAGAATTGGTAAAACTTCTTGGTGCAAGATTCAAGGATTACCGCCTGCGTAGCAATATGACGCAGAAAGAGGTATCTGAACAATCGGGTATAACAATCACTACCATTCATAAGTTTGAGAATGGTTCATCGGGCAATGTGTCGCTCGGCACCTTCCTTTTGCTGCTGAAGGCAATCGGTCAGATAGATGCACTTGACGAACTGATGCCGGATTTACCGCCATCTGCATACCTTGTGAAGGAAGAAAAGAAAGTTCAACGAATTAGACATAAGAAGTCATGATAGCAAGTTCTTTGAAAATAATGCTTTGGGACAAGGAAATCGGTCGCTTGTCCTGGGATGCAAGGAGAGGTGTTTCGTTTTTCGAGTATAATCCAGTTTTTCTTGGCGGAATACTTGATCCGTTCCCACTTGTGGCTTCTGTCAAGTCACCTGCCAGCCGACGTCCTATCATGGGTGACAGGGAAACTAAGCTTTATCGCAAACTGCCTCCTTTTCTTGCAGACTCTTTGCCTGACGCTTGGGGTAACCAGGTGTTTGAGTGCTGGCGCATACAAAATGGCATTCGCAATCAGGAAATTACTCCGCTTGAAATTCTGTCGTTTATAGGTAAGCGAGGTATGGGAGCTTTGGAGTTTATCCCCGAATCCTCTGGCATCAGAAAGTCGGAAAAGCTGAATATGAAAGCATTGACAGATTTGGCCCAGAGAATATTCGTTGAGCGTGAGAATGTAAGACTTATGCCAGACGAATCGCTGACCATGCAGTCGTTGATAGCTGTCGGAACATCAGCTGGCGGTCGCCAACCTAAGGCAATCATAGCGATAAATCCAGAAACGGGAGAAATCAGAAGTGGACAGATTGCCGGTCACAAGGGCTTTGATTATTGCATACTGAAGTTTGGCGATGCGGAACGCTCGTCAGCCGAATTGGAAATGGCTTACTATAAAATGGCCATGGCTGCAGGTATAAACATGATGCCTTGCAAGATTATAGAGGTGGAAGGCCAGAAGCATTTCATTACACATCGTTTTGATCGTGATGAAGAACGCAAATTGCACATGCAGACATTGGCAGCTCTATATCCTGATGCTGACAGCTATGAAAAGTTGCTGATGGTTTGTCGCAAGATGCGCCTACCGGAAAGCACCCAGGATGAAGTCTTTCGCAGAATGGTATTCAATATTCTTGCCAACAATACTGATGATCACAATAAGAACTTCTCGTTCCTGATGGACGAAAGTGGTCAATGGCAACTTTCTCCGGCATACGATATGACCTATATCTTCAATGTCGGTGGTTTCCTTCCTGAGAAAATGCATTGTCTGATGATGCAGGGTAAACTTCAAGGTCATACCCTTGAAGATGCTTTGGCTCTTGGCAAAGATAATGGTATCAGAAAGGCAGAAACCATCATAAATGAGGTTGCTTCTGCCATTGGCCAATTCAGGCACTTTGCAGAAGAATGCGAAGTTGGTCAACGTTGGATAGGTGCTGTAGAAACTACCCTTAACAATCATCTGGCAGAGTGGGGATTGTTAGAACAAAGAAAGAATGTTTCGTTCAGAATTGGTGATACTATTTTTGAGAATGTGCGTGTAGAAAAGGCGTACAAAGGTAACTATCACCTTTTATGTGAAGTAGAAGGAAAAGAACGCAAATTCGTGATTACCAACAAGAAAGAAGAATATGCATTGATTGATAAGGTAGGTATTGATAATTTAACTGATAAACAGTTGTGTTCGTTGGTCGAAACCTTCTTTGTAAGGTAACAGACTTCGGATTTTTTAGTAATAATTGCCATTTATGTGTCGAAATATTCATATTGGATATCCGCATACAAAAATGGCAATTATTGTTTGATTCTACTAAAACTTATATTTTTTTTGATTTTTTTTCTTGCTACGAAAAAAGATTGCATTCTCCATTCCTACCTTTGCATCGTCAAAACAAAGATAGTGAAAGTCGAAGACATATCACCAAACTTGCTTGGGTGTTTTGCTGAGATTACAGCCTATCTTGTGTAAAGGAAGTATGGGTGAGCGGCTTAAACCAGCACACTGCTAACGTGCCGAACCGAAAGGTTCCGAAGGTTCGAATCCTTCTGCTTCCGCACTTTGGCTCGTTAGCTCAGTTGGATCAGAGCACGACGCTACGAACGTCGGTGTCGGGAGTTCGAGTCTCTCACGAGTCACAACATTGGAGGTTTGGCAGAGTTGGTCTATTGCACCGGTCTTGAAAACCGGCAGACGGCAACGTCTCAAAGGTTCGAATCCTTTAGCCTCCGCAAACTTGCCCTATCGCATAACGGTAGTGCGGCAGATTCTGGATCTGCAAGTGGTGGTTCGATTCCATCTGGGGCAACATCAGTAAGGAGCTTTGGCAGACTTGGTGTATGTGCGGGACTGAAAATCCCGAAAACGTGGTTCGACTCCACGAGGCTCCACTTAAAAAATCGGGAGTGCTCCAATGGCAACGAGGGTGGACTGGAGTTCCTTGAGCTTGCGAAAAAATCCGCTGTCTGATGACTTCGTAGGTTCGAGTCCTACCTCCCGAACTTAACTTGCCCTATGGTATAATGGTAGCACAACAGGTTTTGGTCCTGTTAGCGAAGGTTCGATTCCTTCTGGGGCGACAAGTTAAAAAACAACTTCATGGTGTAATTGGTAGCACGCCAGATTTCGGTTCTGGAGGTGGTGGTTCGAATCCATCTGGAGTTTATATGGAGTTTGTAGCTCAGTTGGTAGAGTGCCAGGTTGTGGCTCTGGTGGTCGTGGGTTCGATCCCCATCAAACTCCCAAAGGCTTCAATAGCACAGTGGTAGTGCAGCTCACTTGTAATGAGCAGGTCGTAGGTTCGAATCCTACTTGAAGCTCCACATAAGAAAGGCTTCTCTTCAGACAATTTTGCTTGAAAAGAAGCCTTTCAGTTTTCTTGTAAGACGATGTTTCGTTGATGTTCGTTCATAATTCCATCCTTTATCCTTACACGAAGTTCAGAATAGATTTGAGCCTGTCCTGTACCTTGTTTAGCACCTGGATGGTGTCTTCGTTATTCTTATCCTTCTTGTTTTCAAGAAGAATAATAGCTTTCTTTATCAGCTTGCAGTCCTCTATGGATAAAGGCATTTCAGTGATAGAATATTCTGGATCAGCGTATCTGTAGTATATTCTATCATAAACTTCGATAGGAGCATTATAGCCCAGTTTGTCAGATCTCATAATCTGTATGTCCATCTGAACAGTTCTGGCGCATACTCCTTTGGTGATTCCCTCCATGTCGTAGAGTGCATCGCTACATGCCTCCACAAGATCATCGAGAGTCCATCTTCTATATCTGTTTCTCAAACAGTTGTCTATAGTTTTGTACCTTATTAAGGCATTCTTATTTGCTGGCATAGTTCTTTCATTTAAACGTAAAAAATGGTTGGATTTCATCCAACTTTTTCTCGTCATGTCAGAGCTGAAGCCAAGCATTTGGCTAAAAAGAAAAAGTTGGATTCTCCCGGCAAGGAAACTCCAACTCTTCAATATTATCTGTGTTCTCTGTGGGGCACGCTGTTATGATACCCGATAGAAATAACTATGCGAATAATGATGTGGAAATCCTATACCGGCTGTATCTGATGTACTTGATGTATGTACATAACTATTCCGTTCAAAGCTTCGATAACTCTGAACGAATGATTGTGATGTTATGTGCATATAAAGTCTCATTCCGTATAGGATTTTTCTTGTTTCTTTTATTTCTTTGTCTAATTTGCGTGCAAAGGTACAAAAATGAAACGAAATCTTTTTGCGTAGTCGTTATAAAATGGTATGAACATGCAATATTTATATAAAATGTAGTGGCCTTGCTCATTATATAAGTCTTTATAATGCTTTGCCCCACACCATAAAAGATGCTACTGGAGTTCCACCTGAAAGACTTTGCATTTATGTCAGCAGAGTGTGACGTAAGAGCAAAATTATACAGCAGGAAGGTACACCACGAAACGACATACGGTATCTTACAAACTGAGTAGGTGGGACGCAAGCGGTTCCCACTTATTCAGTTTGACACTACTGCATGTCCATTCGTTGAAAAGGTGCACTGGCTCACAGCAACATCCTTCATTTCCCTCCCTTTCTCCTTTTATAATATATAGGCTTTCTCTTATAATCATCTTGGCTATTCTTGATAATTTAATGTATTCATGTGGACGTGAATACGTATATACATGTTTTAGTGTGTACTTGTGTACATGAATACACTTTGAAACCTTATACGATAATGAATTTCAGCCTTTTGGGTATTATACTTCTTGGGAAATATAGTTGTAATGCTTCGCCCCACACCATGAAGGATGCTACAGGAGTTCCACCTGAAAGTCTTTGCATTTATGTCAGCAGAGCGTAACTTAAGAGCAAAGTCCTTCAGCAGGAAGGTGCACCACGAAGCGACATACGGTATCTTACAAACTGAGTAGGTGGGACGCAAGCGGTTCCCACTTATTCAGTTTGACACTACTGCATGTCCATTCGTTGAAAAGGTGCACTGGCTCACAGCAACACCCTTCATTCCCCTCCCTTTCACCTTTTATTATAATATATTAATTTTCATTTTGTCATCATTCTGAATAATCCCGTTGTTTCAATGTATTCATGTGGACGTGAATACATATGTCCGTGTGTTAATGTGTACATGAATACACTTTAAAGCCTCATACGATAATGAGAGTAGCTTTTTATCAACATAATGAAAAAACACTTATAATGCTCAGCCCCACACCATAGTCCCATAGGCATTAACAGTTTGTCATAAAGTTATTCTTACGCAGGTCGATTGTATCGACTTACGAAAGAATAACACTCTGCCAAAGGTACGACGAGAACATTCCTCCATGCCTTAGTCAGAAGGTGCCAGGCAAAACTAAACACTTTGCTCGGCACGTTCTTCCTTTGTCATTTTGGAGAGTTCTCTAATTGTCGTACCGGCTGTTGATGCTTAGGACTATTCCCACCCAGCTGTTTTATCCATTCTGACAATACCTTTTGTCTCTGTTCCTTCTTACTGAGACTTATAGTCTTTGATGCCGTGTCGCCCTTGGGGTTACGGGATTCTTTTTCTGCAAAGTTATCGCGCCTTTTGGCAAATGGCAAGTCGTGCTTTGTGAACAATCTTCCTTTTCCATGAAAAGAGTATTCTTCACATCAGACTTGCTCTATTGCCTTTGACGCACTTTGTAAAGCAGAAAAATCTTCCCGGTCCCAGTCCGAAAGGACTTAACGAAAGGGAGAAAAATAATTTTTATGACTATGGCAACAGATTACAACAACCGCCTGATTACTCCTGACTTGGAGAAGGCAATGAAGGACTATCCGCTTTATTCACAGGATAGTAAGAAGAAGGATGCTCTTTGCATTGCAGTGTTTTTCATCGGCAGTGCACGTTGGTACATTCTTGAAGGACAGCGAGAGTACGACGATTTTGTTCTTTTCGGCATCATCGTAGGTTTGGCAGAAACGGAGTACGGCTACATATCAGCCAACGAAATGGCAAGTGTGGCTTTGGACGCATCCAAGTACGGACTCGGTACAATCATGGTAGAGCAGGAAAAGGCTTTCCAACCATGTAAACTTTCTGCAATCCAAGACGGAGAATTGCAGTCGTTCCTAAACAGATTTTACGATTGATACAAAACATTCTTGATGGGTAGTGGCTGCCGGCTGCTACTTACCAAGAAATTTAAAAAACAACGGCTATGAACATGGTACAGGTTTACATCAAGGGACAAGAGGATAAGGAGTTGAGCAGCTTTTTCCGCTATTATCCGGTACGCATCAAAAATATTGGTATGGATGCATTCTTTGACCGCCAAGTCATCTTTGACTTTAAGGATGGTCGCAACCATACTGAGGTGGCAAAGTGCGTAGCAAAGATGCTTGTGAAAAAAATCGGTCGCAAGGTTCGTAATGTCGTTTTCTCTTGTGTTCCTGCAAGCAGTCAAGAGCGTAACGAGGCAAGAAATAAGAACTTCTCAGAACTTGTTTGCCGTTTTTCGGGAGCAATAGACGGCTTTTCTCATGTCAAGGTTATTGGTGAACGTACCGCAGTTCATGGTACTAAAGTCAAGAAAGAAGAGCGAGCAAAGCGTCTGAAGGAAAAGAATAATATCGAGGTGGATGCTAACTTCTTCAAAAACAAGATAGTCTGCATTTGGGATGATGTAGTTACTACCGGCACATCGTTTTGTGACTACACCGCTAAATTGGAACAAGTCGGGGCACGTGTGACAAATGGCATATTTCTCGGCAAGACATCATACAAATACGTACAGCAATGAAAAGAATGAACAAAACAAAATTCGCTAAGGCTGCTTCGGCAGCCTTTACAGGACATCGCTTCTATAACTTCTCACAAAAGGGCTAATAAAAGAACGATTGACTAAGGCTATACTTGAAGCTTATAAGCATGGCATCAGTAATTTTATTTCGGGATTTGCCATAGGCATAGACCTTATGGCAGCACAGATAGTGCAGTCATTGAAATCGTCATGTCCTGGAATGACGCTGACAGCCGCCATTCCTTTCAGAGGTCAGGCAGATAGGTTCAGTGCTAATGATAAGATAGTTTATGAGAATTTGATAGCTTCGGCAGACGAGGTGTTAATTCTATCAGAACGCTATTATACAAGATGTTTTCTTGATAGAGATGAGTTTATGGTGGAAAATGTTTCCCTTCTCATAGCATTCTATGATGGACGAGAGAAAGGTGGAACATACTACACTTTCAAGAAAGCCAATCATTTGGGCATCCCCGTAGTTAATGTGTATTGAGTAACACACTAAAAATCAAGCTTATGAACGAATTTATTGATATAATTATCATCTACTTTGTCTTTCGTGTCATCATCGCCTTTTTGGGCGCATGGTGGCATGGTGACAAGCATAACGATTTCAGACGAGACAGATAGATAATCATAAGATAATCGTCTGACTATATGTTTGTATGGCAAATTTCTCAATGCTTCTACAGGATTATTATATTCGTACCTTAACCGATGGTGTCCCAACTATTGGCTTCACACATTCTTGCCATTTCCTTGATAAAGTCCTCTTCTGAGGGTTGTTCGTCATAGATAAAGGCAAGCATGTCGCTGACAGCCAACTTGTCTTGGGATAGGATTTGTAATGCCGTAATGCAAAGACCATGAGAATATCCAAGGTCTTGCATTTGTGCCAATAATGCTTGTTCATTTGCAGTCATGATGAAACTCCTTCCTTGTTTTAGCCATTGCTTCTGTAGCCATATCATGTGTCTCCATAAGCAATGGACTTTTATGATATTGTACAATTTTGACTCCAACGGAGTTGTGTCTCTTCTTTTCCTCGATGCATTGTAGTATCAAGTCCGGATTTGCAGACTTTGCAGTCGGAGTCTTGTCAAAGTTCTGAATATAGGCAGCGTTGGTCAGGAAAAGGATGTCAGAACCTTCCGGGATTTCCTGCATTACCTTGATCATGAGGGTTAGCATCATTCGGAACTCCGTGGTGTGTAGGTCGCTGATTACATCACGGTTGATGATGCTGCCGTTGTCTCAATCACAACGGCAGCACCACCAGTTCGTTCTTTATGGCCATAATCACATGAGCCACCTATCCAAACGTAATATGTAGAAGTA
>DYCT01000048.1:0-2306 GCA_019417975.1 Bacteroides sp. | reverse complement strand
TATCTTCAATGTCCGCAGATATTCCTTCTGCTCGGGCGTGATTCTGTAGCTCTCTTTTGAGTCCAAAATTATTTCAACTCATAAAACTCCATAATATCCAGCATCTTGAACAATGTACCATCAATAGAAGAATGCCAGCTTTGATGAAAATGTCCGTAACACCAATGAGTGACATGCTGCTGATGTTCTTTTAGAGTTTCATACAGACTATTCATAACTTCACGTTCCTGCTGTATGTCTGATATCAGAGTTTTGTCGTTGCAAGTCCATTTGGCTATCCCCTCCTTGCTTAATAATTCGCAGAAGGATGGAGACGTATGTGTTATTACAATGTCAACCTTCTGCTCAGACAAAATCGACATTAGTGCTTCTTTATTATAAGTCGGCGATTCGCTCTGCCAATAGTATGATGGCGAAAAATCGTCAACGACTTCCGTGTTACTAAAACGTAGCCGCTTTTGTTGTTCCTTACTCCATGCTTCAAGCCTATACGTACGATCAATCGATATGGCTCCTCCTACACAGAGAATAGAATGGTTGCAAGCGTTGATTACTGAATAATCTGGAATGGCAATGAAACGTTTGTGCTTAAAGCTTTTCCCATCAAAATACGCTGGGTTGTCATGATTGCCTCTAATGAATACAATCCAATTATTGGCATCATTCATACGTTTGGAGTTCCTTTTCACCATGTTGTCATAATAGCCTCTCTTGTCAAAACCAAATCCACAATCTCCAGCTACAATAACTAACGTGTTCTGCATTTGATATTGCACACAAATTTTGTTCACGAGGAGGTTGAAGTCACCGTGAATATCTCCAGAAACTACTATGTCCTTACATTCTGGAAACTGATATATATTGTATTTTCTGCTATTCATCTTTCATGTTCTCCCAAAACGGAAGAAGTCTTTGCTGTAAGAACGCTATCACTTCGGTAAAGGACAATATGTCTGTGGACGTTATTTTACGCATGAAAGCTGTCCATCTGACTTGCATTTGCTGATTGCTACCAAACTCCTTTCGGAAGAACATAGTGTTCTCATTATAAGGAGTGTGGCGATTTTCAAATGTATGTATGATAGCTTCCTGTAGTGTTTTAGGATTATATTTTTCATTCTGCAAGATTTGGTAGAGATCATAATAATCCTTCATTCTACTGCTTTGGTCTGCAAGATCCACAATTGCGTGCATCTTTTCGGCAATAACCGTTTCAAGCGAGTAGGCCAGAATATTGGCGCTCGGCAGATGTTCAAGCAATACAGGATAATCAAGATCTATTGGGGAAGGTGTTACCACATCACCAAAACCAATATCCATAGTTAAAACCTGGGCAATGGTGTCCATCTTGACTGGAACGCTGAGTCTAATCCCATGATAGTCTTTGAACTCTGTTATATTTTGTGCAGTAATGTGCTCCGTGTCAAATATTACGCCATCTTCCTCGTATGGCACAGAACAAATTTCTCTGAACGCTGCAATTATAGAAGAGCCTTCGTTGCTGATATTATTGCCAAGGAAATCTATATCCAATGTAGGACGAGCCGCAAATTTTTCGTATGCATACATGAGTGCACCTCCCTTCAGATAAAAATTTCCTCTATAATGAGTCTGCGATATTCTGTAAAGAAGCCGCTCTTGAAAATACCGAGTCAGAATAGTCTGATTAAAGACGTTTTCCTTTCTTGCAACGTTCAGCAATTTGGTACGTATAGACTTTCCGAAGTTTTTATTTTGTTCTTTACTCATAATTTCACTTGTAGATAATTTTCGAGGATGTTGCCAACACGCAATTGTCGGGCATAATCCATTAGTTTACTGATATTTCTTCCTGGTCTTGAAAGATAATTATCGATGATTTCAGAACAGACATCAATGCCCACCTTGTTACGGAACTTTACTGCATCGCATACGCATCGTTCTACATCATATACCTTTACCTTAAATCCATCTATGACTTTCTCCATAACGCCGATTTCAAGAATGTTGGAAGTATAGTGATGGAGCTCTATCTTTGGGAATGAAAGTACCTTAACCTTTCTATCCCTTTTGATGGCGACATGATAAGCTTGCGGCATGGATGTCGTTAGCTGATGGATATTCCAGGCAGACCAAAGGCAGAGGATTCCGTTGGGAACAATTGACTCAATATCAACCATACATGCTGACAATTGGTCTATGTTAGCATATACGCCACGGCAAACCTGAATCAGTTCACCTTGGCGAACGGCTTCCAGCATCTTGTAGTAAGCTGTTCGTCCTTGCACTTTGACGCTTGCAGATGATATGAATGAATTCTTTGTTTC
>DYCT01000047.1:9727-10061 GCA_019417975.1 Bacteroides sp. | reverse complement strand
AGGATTAAAACAAAGGGCTGTACTTCCAAGGAAGGCGACAGCCCTTTGTCGTTTATGTATGTAGAACTTAGTGCATTTTGCAAGTGAATTGTCTATCGACTTTTTTCTCACTTCCACTATTTTTTATACTTTTGTGTCCTAATCTATATTTGAGCTCATTATGGGAAAATTGAAAATAGCAATTGCTTTATTGTGTATGGCTTGTGTTTTGAATGTGCAGGCTAAAGGGAAAAACAAAAAGGAAGCTAAACCTGTCTATGCATTTGGTTTGTCTGTATCGTTTACAGACTCTGTAGCATATTATACTCCTATCCAGTTGTTAGACAGTGTGGTC
>DYCT01000047.1:0-9717 GCA_019417975.1 Bacteroides sp. | reverse complement strand
AGCTGAAAGAATATCTTGAATTTAAAAAGGAGCTGAATAATCGTACTTGTGTGATTTATTTCAATGAAAATGTGAATAAATTGACCAAAGAGTATAATAAAGTCTTGAATAAGCAGAAAAAAAAGAACTTGATTTTGAAAAGTATAGATGCTTCCGACTTTAAGTTTATAAAGCCTGACGTAGAATAATCATCTCGTATGAAAAAAATCCTTTGCTTGCTATTTGCGTTTGTTTGTCTGTTCTCTTCATGTAAGAAAGAAAAAGAAGAAGAACCGATACCGCAAAGTTCGCGTGTTCTGTTGTCGTATATGATAGCCGGAAACAATTTGGAATCGGATATGCGACAGAATATTCAGAATATGTTGCAAGGGTTGACCCAACTCCGGAAGGTGAGTCGGTTGGTGGTCTATTGGGATGGATGTTCCAGTGACCCTAAAATCTCGTGCTATACAGTAAACGAGAATGGTAAGGTCGGAAAAGAACAAATACAGCGTACTTATCCTCAGCAAAGTGCTACTGATGAGAAGGTGATGACAACTGTGTTGAAAGACATGATGCAGTTGAACCCTGCAGATAGCTATGGACTTATTTTCAGTTCGCACGGTACGGGATGGATGCCTTCCGATTATGATGTGATAGGCAATCGGAAAGCTGTGGGACCGGATGCAGGGAAGTGGATGGAAATTCCTGCCTTGGGTCGGGCTCTTGAAAAAGCAATTACCCGTCCGTTCGATTTCATTTTGTTTGATGCTTGCTTGATGGCTGATGTGCAAGTGGCTTATCAGCTACGCCATACTACATCTTATATTATAGCATCGGTAGCAGAAGTCCTTGCCGCAGGATTTCCTTACCAGCAATTGATGCCTTATTTCTATAGCAACAACGAGGTGGACTACACCATCGCTATGCCTGCTACGTATATTAATTATTATCGTTATAACAGTATTCCTTGGGGTACGATTGCGACCATTCGCTGTTCGGAACTTGAGGCTTTAGCGTTGGCTATGAGGAACACTTTGCAACAATATGCAGAGCGTTTGCCTGCATTTCGAGCTACTGATGTTCAGCATTACGACCGTGATGCGGTAGGCTTTACATATGGTATTAGCGATTTGAAAGATTTTGTCGAGCAACTTGCTGCACCGGAAAGCCCAACCTGGGTACTTAATCAACTGGAACGGACGTTGGTTTATCGAGGATTGGTGGAGAGCGATAAGCTTTTTTATATTGACCCGTTGCGCTATTCCGGCTTGGGTATGTATATCCCTCAAGCAAACAAACCAAGGTGGAATGCTTTCTTTCAGACCTTCGAATGGTACGATGCGGCAGGTCTTTCTCTTTTCTTTTGAGTATTAAAAAGATAATATAAATTTATTTTCTCTCTTTCTCTCTCTTATCTGTAAAAAACGTGTTACTTTTGCCCTGCTTTTATAAAATTTTGTATTGTAATGGAAGTAGCTCATAAGATTAACAAGGTAGAGTTAAGAAATCTTCAGATTGAAGACTATGCGCAACTGTCGCAATCGTTTAAACGTGTTTATGCTGACCATGATGTGTTTTGGACTCGGCAGCAGATAGAGAAACTAATCAAAATATTTCCCGAAGGACAAGTCGTGACTGTGGTCGATGAAAAGATTGTGGGTTGTGCCCTGTCTATTATTGTCGATTACAATATGGTGAAGAATGACCATACGTATGCGAAAGTAACCGGGAATGAGACATTCGATACACACAATCCCAACGGAAATATTCTTTATGGTATTGAAGTATTTATTCATCCGGAGTACCGTGGCTTGCGCTTGGCACGTCGTATGTATGAATATCGCAAGGAACTTTGCGAAAAGCTGAATCTGAAGGCTATTATGTTTGGAGGACGCATTCCTAATTATTATAAGTATGCCGACCACATGCGTCCGAAAGAATACATCGAAAAGGTTCGTTCGCGTGAGATTTATGATCCGGTACTAACTTTCCAGTTGTCCAACGATTTTCATGTGCGCAAGGTGATGATGAATTACTTGCCCAATGATGAGGAGTCGAAACATTGCGCTACACTTCTTCAGTGGGATAATATATACTATCAGGCTCCTACGCAAGAATATGTTGACAAGAAAACAACCGTTCGTGTGGGATTGGTACAGTGGCAGATGCGTCCTTACAAGACATTGGACGATGTGTTTGAGCAAGTAGAATTCTTTGTCGATGCTGTATCCGATTATAAAAGCGACTTCATCCTTTTTCCGGAATATTTCAATGCACCGCTCATGGCTAAGTTTAATCACTTGGGTGAAGCACAGAGTATTCGTGGATTGGCTCAGTATACAGAGGAAGTGCGCGACCGCTTCATCGATTTGGCTATCAGTTACAATATTAATATTATTACGGGCAGTATGCCTTATCTGAAAGAAGACGGACTTTACAATGTCGGTTTTCTGATTCGTCGTGATGGGTCGTACGAGATGTATGAAAAAGTACATGTCACTCCTGATGAAATAAAGAGTTGGGGCCTTTCCGGTGGTAAGATGGTGAAAACATTCGATACCGATTGTGCTAAGATTGGTGTATTGATATGCTATGATGTGGAATTCCCTGAGCTTTCTCGTATTATGGCCGATGAAGGTATGCAGATTTTGTTTGTCCCATTTCTTACCGATACTCAAAACGGCTATTCGCGTGTACGTGTTTGTGCGCAGGCTCGTGCTATTGAGAACGAATGTTTTGTGGTTATTGCCGGTAGTGTGGGTAACTTGCCTCGTGTACACAATATGGATATTCAATATGCACAGTCGGGTGTGTTTACACCATGCGACTTTGCTTTCCCTACCGATGGAAAGCGTGCAGAAGCCACTCCAAATACTGAAATGATTTTGGTGAGTGATGTAGACTTGAATTTGCTCAATGAGTTGCATACTTATGGTAGTGTGCGCAACTTGAAAGACCGTAGAAATGACCTTTATGAACTAAAGGTGAAAAAACCGAGAGATTGAGCATTTATAAAATAAATAATCAGAGGTAAATCATGGAGGACGGATATAAAACTTTGCCTTATGCGATTCATCACGATGAATTGAAACAGCAGTTCTATACTGAAGTAGATGGACATCAAGCTTATGTCGCTTATACTGTCCATGATGGAGCCTTAGATGTTCGGCATACTTTTGTTCCCGCTGAGATAGGCGGACGTGGCATTGCTTCAGTTTTGGTGGAAGAAGCTTTTCAATATGGGCTGGCCATCAAACTGAAGCCTATGGCTACTTGTTCGTATGCTGTAACTTGGTTGAAGCGTCATCCGGAATACAATGGCTTGACCGGTGCTGATTATGCCGGAGAAGGCACATGTGCTTTGTAAGAAGCATTTGTTGCCGAACTGTAGAATTTTTCCACACTTTGTAGACTTATTTCCACACCTCCTTATCTTGCCTATTTCCTTTATTGTGTTGATAATGAATGGGTATATGAAAAAAGTGATTATTGGAACACCTATTGCTCTGTAGTTTAAAAACACTTTACGTATTAACAAAAAACGAAATATGAGATTATTTTTAACTAAAAAAGAAATTGCATTTAAGAAGAAGAGAACGGCATTAGCTGTAGTTTGTATTGGATTGGTTGTAAGTATATACCTTATTATATCACATCGCCCGGAGCCAAAACCTGATTTTCCGGTAGTTACTGTAGCACCTGCAGTTGCTGATGATGTAGAAATATATGGTGAGTATGTGGGACGTGTCAGAGCACAGCAGTTTGTAGAGGTGCGTGCCAGAGTAGAAGGATATTTAGAGCAGATGTTGTTTGCAGAAGGTACGTATGTAGCCAAAAATCAAGTGCTGTTTGTAATCAATCAAGATCAGCATCGTGCAAAAGCAGACAAGGCACGTGCATAACTAAAAAAAGATGAAGCACAGGCTTTGAAAGCAAAGCGCGATTTGGAACGTATTCGTCCGCTTTACGAACAAAATGCAGTCAGTCAGCTCGATCTTGATAATGCAATTGCGGCATACGAGACAGCCGAAGCTTCGGTGGCAATGAGCAGTGCCGATTTGGATCAAGCAGAACTGGAATTAGGATATACGTTGGTACGGTCGCCGATAGCAGGACATATCAGTGAACGACATGTTGATTTGGGAACATTGGTCGGACCGGGTGCCAAGTCGTTGTTGGCTACTATAGTGAAGAGTGATACTGTTTTGGTGGATTTCAGCATGACTGCACTCGATTATCTGAAGAGTAAGGAACGTAACGTGAATTTAGGTCAGAAAGACCTGAATCGTTCATGGCAACCAAACATTTCTGTTACATTGGCTGATAATACAGTTTATCCTTATAAAGGATTGGTGGATTTTGCTGAACCGCAAGTCGATCCACGTACGGGAACATTCTCTGTACGTGCGGAGATGCCGAATCCCGAACGAGTGCTTTTGCCGGGACAGTTTACAAAAGTCAGATTGTTGCTTGACGTTCGTGAAAATGCCACAGTGGTGCCTTTAAAGTCGGTGATGATTGAAAAGGGTGGTGCTTTTATTTATGTGATGCGCAGCGATACAACCGTAGAAAGACGTTTTGTGGAGTTAGGTCCCGAGTTTCAGAATAATGTGGTTGTAGAAAGAGGTTTGGTGGCTGGAGAGAATATTGTGACAGAGGGCTATCATAAGCTTAATCCGGGCATGAAGGTTCGTTTGAGTTCACAAGTGAAAGATATGTCTAAGGGTGAGCAGGAGAATCATACAGACTCTTTGGCTAAAGAGTAATTATCTACGTTAAAAAACAGATCTTTTATGAAAGTAAGCTTTTTTATAGACAGACCTGTATTTTCGGCTGTCATCTCTATATTGATTGTCATCGTGGGTATCATTGGGTTGACCATGTTGCCTATCGATCAATATCCGCAAATCACTCCACCGGTAGTAAAAATCAGTGCTTCTTATCCGGGAGCCAGTGCACTGACGGTATCACAAGCTGTAGCTACTCCTATTGAGCAAGAGCTGAATGGTACACCGGGGATGCTTTACATGGAGTCAAACAGTTCTAACTCAGGAAGCTTTTCGGCAACAGTTACCTTCGATATTTCTGCTGACCCGGATTTAGCTGCGGTCGAAATACAGAATCGTATTAAGTTGGCAGAATCGCGTTTGCCTGCAGAAGTGGTTCAGAATGGTATTTCTGTGGAAAAACAAGCAGCCAGCCAGTTGCTGACACTTTGTTTAACCTCAACCGACCCGAAGTTTGACGAGATTTACCTTAGTAACTTTGCAACCTTGAATGTTCTGGACTTGTTGCGTCGTATTCCAGGTGTAGGTCGTGTATCGAATATTGGTAGTCGCTATTATGCGATGCAAATCTGGGTACAGCCCGATAAGTTAGCTAATTTTGGCTTGACTGTAGCCGATTTGCAGAATGCTTTGAAAGATCAGAACCGTGAATCAGCAGCCGGAGTGTTGGGACAGCAGCCTATGAAAGGACTGGATATCACTATTCCCATTACTACACAAGGACGTTTGTCTACGGTAGGGCAGTTTGAAGAGATAGTAGTTCGTGCCAATGCAGATGGTTCCATTATCCGTTTGCGTGACGTAGCTCGTATTTCGCTCGAAGCACAGTCGTATAGTACTGAGAGTAGTATCAACGGTGAAAATGCAGCGGTGCTGGGTGTGTATATGTTGCCGGGAGCTAATGCGATGGAAGTAGCTAAAAAGGTAAAAGAAGCTATGGAAGAAATCAGTAGCAATTTTCCGGAAGGGATGAGTTATGAGATTCCGTTTGATATGACTACTTATATATCCGAATCAATCAACGAAGTGTATAAGACCTTGTTTGAAGCTCTGTTGCTGGTCATTATTGTGGTGTATCTGTCGTTGCAGAGCTGGCGTGCTACACTGATTCCATTGGTAGCTGTGCCTATTTCTTTGATTGGTACATTTGGTTTCATGCTTATTTTTGGATTCTCCTTGAATATTCTTACGTTGCTTGGATTGGTTTTGGCTATCGGTATTGTTGTGGACGATGCCATTGTGGTTGTTGAAAATGTGGAACGTATCATGGAAGAGGAGCGCCTTTCGCCATACGAAGCTACGAAGAAAGCGATGGAAGGACTTACCGGAGCTATTATTGCTACTTCGCTGGTGCTGGCAGCTGTGTTTGTACCGGTTAGCTTCTTGGGAGGTATCACCGGTCAGCTGTATCGCCAGTTTACAGTGACCATTGTTGTATCTGTATTGCTATCGACGGTGGTAGCTTTGACCTTGAGTCCGGTGATGTGTTCGCTGATTATGAAAGCAAACGACCACAACAAGCCGAAGAACATTGTGTTTCGTCGCATTAATGAGTGGTTGAATTTGGGAAATCATAAATATGTTGGAATCATTCGTCGCATTGTTCGTCATCCACGTCGGGCATTAAGTGCTTTTGGAATGGTGTTGATTGCTATTTTACTTATCCATCGTTTTATCCCGACCAGTTTTTTGCCGATAGAAGATCAAGGATATTTCAAAATAGAATTAGAATTGCCGGAAGGAAGTACATTGGAACGTACACGAGTAGTGACGGAGCGTGCAGTAGATTATTTGATGAAGAATCCGGCAGTGGAATATGTACAGAGTGTGGCTGGTAGCAGTCCACGGGTAGGTAGCAGCCAGGCCCGCAGTGAGCTGACCGTCATTTTGAAACCTTGGGAGGAACGTGATGAGCAGACCATTGATGAAATTATGGCAACTGTTAAAAAAGATATGGCTGAATATCCTGAGTGCAAAGTTTATTTGTCTACACCACCTGTCATTCCGGGTTTGGGTAGTTCGGGCGGTTTCGAGATGCAGCTTGAGGCGCGTGGTGATGCTACTTTTGAAAATTTGGTGCAAGCTACAGACACCTTATTGTATTATGCATCGCAACGCAAAGAGTTGTCGGGGTTGTCCACTTCATTGCAAGCAGATATACCACAACTTTATTTCGATGTAGATCGTGATAAAGTGAAGTTTGCCGGTGTACCAATGGCCGATGTGTTTTCTACGATGAAAGCCTATACGGGTTCGGTATATGTGAACGACTTTAATATGTTTAATCGTATTTATCGTGTTTATATTCAGGCGGAAGCCAATTATCGTGGACATCAAGACAATATCAATTTGTTCTTTGTAAGAGGAGCGGATAATGCCATGATACCGTTGACTTCGCTCGGTACTACTTCATATACTACCGGTCCCGGAAGTATTAAGCGATTTAATATGTTTAATAGCTCTGTAATTCGTGGACAGGCAGCCGATGGTTATAGTTCCGGTCAGGCGATGGAAATCATAGAGCAGATAGCTAAAGAACATTTACCCGATAACATTGGAGTGGAATGGAGTGGTCTTTCGTATCAGGAAAAACAAGCAGGCGGGCAGACTGCTTCTGTCTTGGCTTTAGTCTTTTTGTTCTTGGCTGCTTTGTATGAAAGCTGGTTGGTTCCGATAGCGGTATTGCTTTCGTTGCCTGTAGCAGCATTGGGTGCCTACTTAGGCGTTTGGGGGTGCGGTCTTGAGAATGATGTGTATTTTCAGATTGGATTGGTGATGCTTGTCGGTTTGGCTGCCAAGAATGCCATTCTTATTGTAGAGTTTGCCAAAGAACAAGTAGACAGGGGAGTGGATGTAGTGGAAGCTGCTTTGCATGCTTCTCAGCTCCGTTTCCGCCCGATTCTGATGACTTCATTGGCATTTATCTTGGGTATGTTGCCGATGGTTATCGCTTCCGGACCGGGTTCTGCCAGTCGTCAAGCTATTGGTACCGGTGTGTTTTTCGGAATGATTTTTGCCGTGACAGTAGGTATTTTGCTTGTGCCTTTCTTTTTTGTTCTTATTTATAAGATGAAGACAAGGGTAGGAAAAGGTAAAGTTGGAGAGCCCAAAGAAATAGAAGTAGCATCTAAAGGAAAATGATATGAAACGAAGCATAATATTATACATTGCATTAGGGGTAATAACGTTGAGCTCTTGTAAGCTAGGGAAGCATTATGTAAGACCGGAATTGCAGTTGCCCGAGAAATTGAGTCAAAAGCAGCAAGCCGGTGATACGACTTCGATTGCCGATTTGAAATGGTGGGAAATCTATACTGATACCATTTTGCAGAATTTGATACAAAGAACACTGGAGTGCAATAAGGACGTCAAAATAGCTGCGGCAAAGGTAAAAGAACTGGCAGCCCTGAAGAGAATTGATGTGGCCAATCTGCTTCCACAGTTTGATGCAACTGTTTCTGCAACCCAAAAAGGTAGTAAGAATGCAGATGGAGACTATGTGAGTAAACCTGAATTTGGTGTGAAAGCCGGAGTGAGTTGGGAACTTGATTTGTGGGGAAATCTTCGTTGGGCGAAAGACAAGAGTTTGGCTCAGTTTTTGGGAAGTATTGAAGCACAGCGAGCGTTGCAGATGAGTTTGATAGCAGAAGTGGCGCAAGCGTATTTTGAATTGGTGGCTTTGGACAATGAACTGTTTATTGTCCGTCAGACATTGAATGCCCGGAAAGAAGGCGTGCGGATAGCCAAGTTGCGTTTTGATAGTGGATTGACCTCTGAAACATCCTATCAGCAAGCACAAGTGGAATATGCTCGTACTGCTACATTAGTGCCCGATTTGGAACGGAAGATTTCTTTGAAAGAGAACGATATCGCTTTTCTTGCGGGAGAATATCCCCATTGTGTCACTCGTTCTATGCAGCAGAAAGAAATCTATTTGCCGGAGACGCTTCCGGTGGGATTGCCTTCCACCTTGTTAGAGCGTCGTCCGGATGTGCGTCAGGCAGAACAGGGATTGATAGCTGCCAATGCTGCTGTAGGAATAGCCTATACCAACATGTTCCCACATATTGCACTCACGGCTCAATATGGTGTAGAGAGCGATGAGGTAAATATGTTGTTTAAGTCGCCGGTTCATTTTTTGAGTGCCAAGCTGCTGACTCCATTGTTTGCAATGGGTAAGAATAGGGCGATGCTTAAAGCTAAGAAAGCAGCTTACGAGCAAGAATGTTACAGCTATGAAAAATCGGTGCTGAATGCATTTAAGGAGGCACGCAATGCTATTGTCGATTTTAATAAAATAGAAGAAATTTATGAATCGAGACTTCAATTGAAAAAAGCATCGAAAACGACGATGGAGTTGGCTCAGCTGCAGTATATCAATGGCGTAATTGGTTACTTGGATGTGCTTGATGCACAACGTAGTTATTTCGATGCACAGATTGGTTTGAGCAATGCCCAGCGAGATAAGCAGATAACATTAGTCAGACTATATAAAGCATTGGGAGGCGGTTGGTAATCTTCTAAAATGATTGATTACTGTCCGGTAAGAAAAAAAAGAGCATATTAAAAAGCCCGAATCCTAACATGGTTTCGGGCTTTTTTAATAAGTTTTGTCGAATGTTTTTTTTATGCGTACTTGTTCGAAACCTTACTTTTATGCGTTTTTTTTATAATAAAAAGTGTTGTTCATAATCAGAATGTTAGGTTGATTAAAAAGTAACTATAGGTTCACCTGCAAAGTATCTTAAGATACTTGGGCAAATATCTTAGGATACTTCACGATTTATCTTAAGATACTTTGCGGTTTATCTTAAGATACTTTTTCGTGTCGCTTCAGACTTTTCTTTAACATCGGTTGTATACGCTTGTTGCTTTCACTCTTTTTTGTCGCTTCCCGATGCTGGACCTGATTCCTTGCTCGGTATCTTAATATAATAATGTATATAAA
>DYCT01000046.1 GCA_019417975.1 Bacteroides sp. | reverse complement strand
AATCAGTCTGTTGATTTGGAAGCAGCTGCTCAAATTCTTCAGGAGCATAAAATCGAAAAGCTTCCAGTAATTGGTAAGGATGGAAAATTGGTAGGCTTAGTTACCTATAAAGATATAACAAAGGCTAAAGACAAACCGATGGCTTGTAAGGATGCCAAGGGACGTTTGCGCGTAGCTGCAGGTGTGGGAGTTACAGACGATACTATGGATCGTATGCAGGCATTGGTAGATGCTGGTGCTGATGCTATCGTAATTGATACTGCACATGGACATTCTTATTTTGTGATTGAAAAATTGAAAGAAGCTAGAAAACGCTTCCCGGATATTGATATCGTAGTTGGTAATGTGGCTACAGGTGAAGCCGCTAAAGCTTTGGTTGAGGCTGGCGCTGATGCTGTGAAGGTAGGTATCGGACCGGGTTCTATTTGTACAACTCGTGTTGTTGCTGGTGTGGGAGTTCCGCAGCTTTCGGCTGTTTATGATGTAGCAAAAGCATTGAAGGGAACCGGTGTTCCTTTAATTGCCGATGGTGGTTTGCGCTATTCGGGCGATGTAGTGAAAGCGTTGGCTGCCGGTGGCTATTGTGTAATGATTGGTTCTTTAGTGGCCGGTACAGAAGAATCGCCGGGTGATACAATCATTTTCAATGGACGTAAGTTTAAATCATATCGTGGAATGGGCTCTTTAGAGGCAATGGAAAATGGCTCAAAAGACCGTTATTTCCAAAGTGGTGAATCGAATGTTAAGAAGTTGGTACCGGAAGGTATTGCTGCTCGTGTACCATACAAAGGAACATTGTATGAAGTAATCTATCAGTTGACAGGTGGACTTCGTGCAGGTATGGGGTATTGCGGTGCTGCTAATATTGAAAAGTTGCACGATGCGAAGTTTACTCGTATTACCAATGCCGGTGTGCTTGAAAGCCATCCGCACGATGTAACTATCACTAGCGAGTCGCCTAACTATAGCAGACCTGAATAAGATAAGAATCATATAATAGGAAAATCCCGATGGCTTTTAGACTGTCGGGATTTTTTTTCTGCTTATGATGAAATTTAAAGTTAGGAAAAAGGGAAACTTATGTTGACGAAAGTTGGTAATAATGCTTGTTATCGTTAAAAAATGAATTAAATATCTTTGTGTTAAGTAATTTTTGGCTATTTTCGCCGTTGAATTATAGAATTGAAATTAATATCTAAGCTATAGAAAATAATGAGAAGAAATTTTTTACTTTGGGCAGTATTTACCATTGGTACTACAGTGGTAGCACAACAAGCAGACCCACTCTTAATGCGTATTAATAAAAAGGATATTACACGTTCTGAATTTGAGTATATTTATAATAAGAACAATTCAAACAATGAACTGGATAAAAAATCGTTGGATGAATATGTAGACCTTTTTGTTAATTTCAAATTGAAAGTAGCTGCAGCAGAAGAAGCAGGGTTAGATACAACGGCAGCTTTTAAGAAAGAGTTCAACGGCTATCGTCAGCAGTTGGCTAAGGCATACCTAACCGATGCATCGGTTGATGAAGCGAATGCACTGCTTTGTTATAATCGTATGAAAGAAAATGTTGAAGCTTGGCACATCTTGATTCGTGTAGAACCTAATGCTACGAAGGAACAAGTGGAAGATGCTTATAACAAAGCAGAGAGAGCACGTCAGCGTGTATTGAATGGTGAGGATTTTGGTAAAGTGGCAAAAGAAGTTTCAGAGGATCCTTCTGCTCAATATAACAATGGCTATTTAGGCTATTTTACCGGTATGCAGATGGTTCGTCCGTTTGAGGATGCTGCATTTGCTCTGAAAGTGGGTGAGGTGAGTGAGCCGGTGCGCTCTAATTTTGGCTTTCATGTGATTAAGGTAACAAATCGCAGGCCTGATATCGGAAAGGTGCTTGTAGCACATATTTTCAAATTCTTGCCTCAGAATGCATCACAGGAAAAGCAAGATGAAGTGCAGGCTAAGATGGATTCTATTTATACACTTTTGCAGAATGGAGCAGATTTTGCAGCTTTGGCAAAAGCTGAGTCTGAAGATAAAGGCTCTTCGAGCCGTGGTGGCGAGTTGCCATGGATTGGATTGCATCAGGCTGTGAAGGAGTTTGAAGATGTGGCATTTAGTTTGAAGAAAGATGAAATTTCGAAACCATTCCATTCTCCTAATGGTATTCATATCGTTAAGTTGATTGATCGTAGAGCATTGGAACCGTTTGCTGAGAAGAAAGATGAAATCATGCGTCGTTTAGCTCGTATGGGCGAAGGCAATAAAGGCGTTCAAGCATTGGTAGAGCGTTTGAAGAAAGAGTATGGTTTTGTTCTTGATGAAGCAGGGGTGGCATCGGCTAAAGCAACATTGACCCGTATTGTAGAGCTTAAAAATGATACAGTTACTAAAGAAAGGCCACAGGTAGTAGGTACTTTGTTTACTTTGGCAGGAAAAGCTTATCCTGCGCAGGCATTTGTGGACTGGGTGGGTAGCCGTATTGTCAATGTTGATAAACAGTTGGAACTGTACATCGATAGAGAAATATTGGCGTATGAAGATGGTCTGTTGGAGAAGAAATATCCCGAATTCGGTCATTTGATGCAGGAATATCGCGATGGTATTCTGTTGTTTGAAATCAGCAATACTGAAGTTTGGGGAAAAGCTTCGAAGGATGAAAAAGGTTTGAGCCAGTTCTTCAAGGAAAACAAGAAAGACTATGCTTGGGATACACCGCGCTTCCGTGGCGTGATTTTGCATTGTAGTAATGCTGATGTGTTGAAACAAGCCAAGAAATTGTTGAAGAAGTGCAAACTTCCGGAAGAAGAGTGGGGCAAAATGTTGAGCGACACTCTCAACAACGATTCTGTTACTGTAATCAAGGTAGTTAGAGGAATGTATGCCAAGGGTGATAATAAATACGTGGATAAAGCCGTATTTAAGGGGCATGATTTTGAGCCATTGCCCGATTTTCCATGTACCGATGTGTATGGAAAGATTCTGAAGAAAGGTCCTGAAACATATAAGGATGTTCGCGGTCCTGTCACTGCCGATTACCAGAATTATTTGGAAGAGGTTTGGGTCAACAAGCTGCGTTCTAAATATCCTGTCGATATCAATCAGGATGTCTTAAAAACAGTGAATAATCACTGATATAACAGATAATTAGCTATATTTGGACCTTGTGTAAAATAAGGAGATATGAAAACGAAGGAAGTTTTACTTTTATTGCTTTGCTTGTTTGCTGCTTGTGCACAAAAGCACGACCATAAAGGCAGGACTCCTTTGGTTGAAGTAGCCGATCAGTTTCTTTATAAAGAAGATTTGCAAGCTGTTATTCCTATCGGCTTATCTTCGGACGACAGCTTGCTCTTTGTGGAGCATTACATACGCGATTGGGCAGAAGATGCTTTGCTTTATGAAAAGGCAAAGAATAATATACCCGATAATGACCGGATAGAGGATTTGGTGGAGAATTATCGACGAGCGTTGATAGTTCATTCCTATCAACAAAACATGATTGAGCAAAAGCTGACAGATGTGTTGACAGATGCCGAACTGAAAGCTTATTATGAAGCAAATAAAGGGCTTTTCTTAGTAGAGCGTCCTCTTGTACGAGGAGTATTTTTGAAAATACCGTTGAAGTCGCCTGGTATTGCTCAAGTGCGTCAGTGGTATAAAAAAGATTCTTCACAAAACAGAGATAATTTGGAGAAATACAGTTTCCAGCATGCTGTGGAATATGAGTATTTCTATGATAGTTGGAAGCCTGCTATGGATATGGCCGATAAGATGCCACTTACGGTCGATGAGCTTTTGGCTCATTTGGGGAAAGAGAAATCTATTGAACTGAAAGATACTGCAAATTATTATTTTTTGCATGTAGAAGAATGGCTTAAGGTTGGCGAGCAAGAGCCATATGAGTTTGCTAAAGCCGAGGTGAAAGATATTTTGGTAAATCTTAAGCGTGTGACTTTTATGCAGAATGTTAAAGAGGAGTTGTACGAGAAAGCCTCTAAACGTAATCGAATTATTTATTATGAGAATTGATAGAATGAACAGACTGATAGTTGTAGCTTTTGTGCTTTGTATGTCATTGTCCCAGTCGCTTTTGGCGCAAGATAATGTAATTGATGAAGTTGTGTGGGTAGTAGGCGATGAGGCTATTTTGAAATCGGAAGTTGAAGAAGAAAGACTTCGTGCCCAGTATGAAGGATTCAAGTTTGATGGTGACCCTTATTGTGTAATTCCGGAGCAGTTGGCCATTCAAAAGCTATTTTTGCATCAAGCAGCTATAGACAGTATCGAGGTGAGCGACTCGGAAGTGATTCAGCAGGTAGAAGGTACCATTAATAATTACATCCGTTCGGTGGGAACAAAAGAGAAACTGGAGGAATATTTTAATAAGTCGATGACACAGATTCGAGAAGCAATGCGCGAAAATGTACGTCAAGGACTTACTGTGCAGCGAATGAGAGAAAAGCTAGCAGGTGAGATTTCAGTTACACCGGCCGAAGTAAGACGTTATTTTAGTAGTCTTTCAGAAGATAGTATTCCTTATATTCCGACTCAGGTAGAGGTACAGATTGTAACTTTGGTCCCGAAAATTCCGGTTGAAGAAATCGAACGAGTGAAAGCGCAGTTGCGTGAGTACACTGAGCGTATCAATTCCGGTGAAGCACAGTTCTCTACTTTGGCTTTGTTGTATAGCGAAGATCCGGGAAGCGCACGTCGTGGCGGAGAACTTGACTTTATGGGACGCGGACAGTTGATGCCCGAGTTTGCCAATGTGGCTTTCAACCTTACAGACCCTAAGAAAGTGTCTAAGATTGTGCAGACCGATTATGGATTTCATATTATTCAGTTGATAGAGAAACGAGGTGACCGTGTGAACTGTCGACATATCCTTTTGAGACCGAAGATTGCAGAAAAAGACCGTTTGGATGCTTTGAATCGTTTGGACTCTATTGCAGATGATATTCGCAATGATAAATTTACGTTTGACCAGGCTGCTACTTACATCTCTCAGGATAAGGACACACGAAACAATCACGGCTTGATGCCTAACCCATATACCGGAACATCCAAGTTTGAAATGCAGCAATTGCCGCAGGATGTTGCTAAAGTAGTGGATAAGTTGAAGGTGGGCGAAATCTCCGAACCGTTTGTCTATACCAATGAGTCGAATGGGAAAGAGGTATGCGCCATTGTGCGGTTGCGTTCTAAGGTGAACGGGCATAAAGCCAATGTGCGCGATGATTACCAGCAGCTGAAAGATATGCTTATCAATAAGTTGCGGGAAGAGAAAATAGAAAAGTGGATTGTTGAGAAGCAGAAGTCTACTTATGTGCGTATTAACGAGAATTGGAAAAACTGCACTTTCAAGTACCCTAATTGGGTGAAATAATAGCAGGCTTATGCAAAGAAGAAATCGTAATAAATTTTTGTCTATCAGGCACAGAATGCTCCTTGGGGGCGTTTTGTGCCTGATTGCTGTCTGTATGTTTGCTCGCGTAGCTCCTCCTGTCGATAAGCCAAGCAAAAAGACGTTGGTCTATTTGTTGCATTCGGATGTGCTTCGGTTTGATAAAGGCCAGAATCCGGACGCTCAAATCGTAGAAGGTAATGTTGTGTTTCGGCATGACAGCGTTTATATGTATTGCGATAGCGCTTATTTTTATCATAAAACCAATTCGCTGGAAGCTTTTGGCGCAGTGAAGATGAACCAGGGAGATACCTTGTTCTTGTATGGAGATCGGTTGTTTTATGACGGGAATAGCCAGATAGCCATGGTGCGGAACAATGTGCGTATGGAGCATCGGAATACGGTGTTGCTGACGGATAGTCTGAATTATGACAGAGTAATAAATTTAGGCTACTATTTCGAAGGAGGCTCTTTACAAGATGGCGACAATGTGTTGACTTCCGATTGGGGAGAATACAGTCCGTCTACTAAAATGGCAGTCTTTAATTATGAGGTGGAATTGGTCAACCCCAAGTTTACACTTACTTCCGATACGTTGTGTTATAATACAACCAGCAAGGTGGCCAATATCGTAGGTCCTTCGAATATTGTGAGCGAGGACAACCACATTTATTCCGAGCTTGGCTTTTATGATACGTCTGTCGAGCAGGCAGAGTTGCTGATGCGTTCAGTTTTGTCCAATCAGGGTAAGATGCTCACAGGAGACAGCCTTTTTTATGACCGTCGACGTGGTTTTGGCGAAGCGTTCAATAATGTTATCATGAACGATACGGTCAATAAAAATATTCTGGTGGGAGATTATTGCTATTATGATGAGCTTCGCCAGAATGCGTTGGCTACGAAACGGGCAATGGCGGTGGATTATTCGCAAGGAGACAGCTTGTTTGTCCATGCCGACACGCTACGTATGATTAGCTATTTTCTGGATACCGACTCTGCATATAAGAAAGTGCATGCTTATCATAAGGTACGGGCTTTCCGCCCTGATGTTCAAGCCGTGTGCGATTCGCTTGTTTTCTCTTCAAAAGACTCTTGCTTGGTGATGTATCGCGACCCGATAGTGTGGAATGGGGCACAGCAGTTGTTGGGTGAAGAGATTCGGGTATTTATGAACGATAGTACAATCGATTGGGCTCATATCATAAATCAGGCACTTACCGTTGAACGGAAAGATTCGATTCATTACAATCAGGTAAGTGGCAAGGAGATTAAAGCATATTTTGTGGGAAAAGAAGTGCGGCAGGTCGATGTGTTGGGTACTGTTCGGGTGATTTATTACCCCGAGGAGAAAGACAGTACGATGATAGGTATGAATGTGTCGGAAACCAGTGTATTGAATATGTTTCTGAAAGACCGCAAGATGGAGAAGATGATTATGAGCCCGAAGTCGAACGGTACACTTTATCCGATGAACCAGATACCGTCGGAGAAAATGTATTTAGACAATTTTGCCTGGTTTGGATATATTCGTCCGACAGATAAGGAAGATATTTTTCATTGGAGAGGTAAGAACGCCAGTCAGGAGCTGAAAAAGTCTGAGCGGAAGTCTGCGCCTTTGCCAAATATGGATTTAAAGAAAAAAGGGAAGTGATTATGGGAATGTTTAGCATACGCAAACCTCGTGGTTTCCACCATGAATATATATATGTGGATGAGCGGAAGGAGAAGTTGGACAAGATGGAAGAAGATGCAAAACGTGATTTAGGCATGCTTCCACCGAAAGAGTTTAATCCGGAAGATATACGTGGAAAATTTGTGGAAGGTACTACGCATCTGAAGAGGCGGAAAGAAAGCGGAAAGGCACCTTGGGCTTTTGGACGTATTTTGATTGCTATTGTAGTGCTTCTTTATTTCTTACATTATTTGGTGACCGGTAGTTGGGTTGTTCAATTTTAGTATGGCGAATGTATGAGTGATGTAATTCGTTTGTTACCCGATTCGGTTGCCAATCAGATTGCTGCCGGTGAGGTGATTCAACGTCCGGCTTCTGTTGTAAAGGAGTTGGTAGAGAATGCAATCGATGCAGATGCACATGAGGTACATGTATTGGTGACCGATGCCGGACGTACTTGTATTCAGGTAATTGATGATGGTAAAGGTATGTCGGCTACAGATGCGCGTCTGGCGTTTGAACGTCATGCTACTTCGAAAATTCGTGAGGCTGCCGATCTTTTTGCTTTGCAGACCATGGGCTTTCGTGGAGAAGCATTGGCGTCGATTGCAGCTGTGGCACAGGTCGACTTAAAAACCCGTATGGAATCGGAAGAATTAGGAACATTTATTTCCGTATCTGGTTCTAAGTTCGAAGGGCAAGAGGCTGTTTCTTGTTCAAAAGGAAGTAATTTCTCTGTGAAGAACCTGTTTTTCAATGTCCCGGCGCGTCGTAAGTTCTTAAAAACGAATCAGACGGAGCTGAATGCTATTCTTACGGAGTTTGAGCGCATCGTGTTGGTTCATCCTGGTGTAGCATTTACACTTCATCACAACGATGCCGAGATGTTCAATTTGCCTGCTACCACACTTCGTCAGCGTATTCTGAGTGTGTTTGGCAAGAAAATGAATCAACAGTTGCTTACGCTTGAAACCGATACCACGTTGACACGAGTTACCGGATTTGTCGGTAAGCCTGAGGCTGCGCGAAAGAAAGGTGCGCATCAGTATTTTTTTGTGAATGGACGATATATGCGTCATCCATATTTCCATAAAGCGGTTATGGATGCTTATGAACAGTTGATTCCGATAGGTGAGCAGATTCCTTATTTCCTTTATTTTGAAATAGACCCAGCTAATATTGATGTAAATATTCATCCTACAAAGACTGAAATCAAGTTTGAAAACGAACAGGCCATTTGGCAGATTGTAGCTGCTGCTGTCAAGGAGACATTAGGAAAGTTTAGTGCAGTGCCGGCTATCGATTTTGATGTGACCGATCGGCCAGAGATTCCTGCTTTCGAAACGAACCCTGTTTCACAATATTCTTTTGAAACAGGACCTACTGATTATAATCCGTTCAATACATCGGGGAGAGGAAGCTATTCGTCACGGCCCAAACAGAATATGGAATGGGAGGCTCTTTACGAGGGAGTGTCGCATACAGAGGGACAGACTGATTGGGAGCCGGAAGTATTGCCTTCTCAGGTGGACATTGAGGCTAAGCCGGAGGCTCTTTATGGACATCGTGAGATGGAGACGAGTGTTGTACATTATCAACTGAAAGGACGCTATATTATAACTTCTGTCAAATCCGGTCTGATGATGATTGATCAGCATAGAGCACATGTGCGTGTGTTGTTTGAAAAATATCTTGAGCGGCTACAGGGTGGGAAAAGTGCTTCGCAAGGGCTTCTTTTTCCGGAGATGATTCAGTTCCCTCCTTCAGAGATTGTTGTTTTAGAATCTATTTTGCCCGAATTGCATCATATCGGTTTCGACTTGAGCGATTTGGGTGGAGGTAGCTATGCCATTAACGGAGTCCCCTCCGGTATAGAAGGATTGAATCCGGTCGATTTGTTGCGAAGTATGGTGAATACAGCGATGGAGAAAGGTTGTGATGTAAAAGAGGAAGTCCAGAATTCGCTTGCTCTTATGTTGGCGAAGTCGGCTGCTGTAGTATATGGACAGGTTTTGACGAACGATGAAATGAGTGGGCTGATTGATGACCTTTTTGCATGTTCTATGCCTAATTATACACCGGATGGGAAGACAGTATTGACTATTATTCCCGAAGAAGAAATTGAAAAACGTTTTTAATAAGTCTGTTTTATGTATTATGCGATGTGTTATCTTCCGAATGTGCCTTTGCGGCTGACTCCGGAGGATGGTGGCGAAATGGCCACAGAACTGTTGTTCGGAGATGCTTGCTTGGTTTACGAAGCAGATAAAACTTGGGCAAGGATTAAGAATAAAGCCGACGGCTATGAAGGATGGGTTACGACAAAGATGTTGACTCCGATTTCCGAAGATGCCTATGTGGCTTATAACCCATTGGAACAACCGGTGCTTTGTGTTTACTATGCCGAAGCTGTACAAGAGGAAACAGGGCAACATTTGTTGTTGACAGGCGGAAGCTTGCTTCCTGAATACCGCCCGGATGGTAGTTTTCGGGTGAAGGACGGTCGTTTTCGTTTGAATCCGGACTTGGTAGGTCCTATCCAGGGAAAAGATGTATTGCGCACAGCCATGCAGTTTTTAAATTCTCCTTATTTATGGGGAGGAAAGAATGCGTTGGGAATAGATTGTTCCGGATTGACTCAAGTGGCTTTTCGGATGCATGGGGTACAGTTGCTTCGTAACTCTTCTCAACAAGCTACACAAGGCGAGTTGGTACCTTTCCTTTCGGATGCACGTCCGGGCGATTTAGCTTTTTTTGATCATGGGGATGGGCATATCTCTCATGTAGGCATTGTGGCAGACAATGGACGTATTCTTCATGCCACCGGTAATGTTCATTTCGATAAGCTTGATGCTGAAGGAATTTATAGTGAAGAACGTGGTTTTTACACTCATCAGCTTCGTTTGATTCGTCGGGTTGCAATATGATGAGGATATGGATAAAATAAAAAAAGTCAGAAATAATGTTTCTGACTTTTTTTGTGGGCGTTGACGGATTCGAACCGCCGACCCTCTGCTTGTAAGGCAGATG
>DYCT01000045.1 GCA_019417975.1 Bacteroides sp. | reverse complement strand
ACAATAGAGGTTTATTTTAAAAGAAAAAAGTATGCATCCGTTAGAACAATTCAAATACTGCCCTAAATGTGGTTCTGCTCATTTTGAAGTGAACAATGAAAAGTCGAAGCATTGTGAGAGCTGTGGTTTTACCTACTATTTTAACGCCAGTGCTGCAACTGTAGCCTTGATTTTGAATGAACAGGGAGAATTGCTTGTGTGTAGGCGTGCCAAGGAACCGGCAAAAGGGACATTGGATTTGCCTGGAGGATTTATAGATATGTATGAGACCGGTGAAGAAGGGGTTGCGCGAGAGGTGAAAGAAGAAACGGGCTTGCAAGTGTTGAAAGCACAGTATTTATTTTCGTTGCCCAACTTATATGAATACTCCGGTTTTGTTGTTCATACACTGGATGCTTTTTATCGGTGTGAGGTGAAAGATACGCATTTGTTAGGGGCGTTTGATGATGTGGCCGATTGTTTTTTTGTCTCTTTGGATAAGCTGAATCCTGACGATTTCGGGTTGTTGTCTATCCGTAAGGGCTTGAGCCGGTTCTTGCAGATGAATCGTCCTTAATCTGTTGAGGCTTGTGCCGTCTGAATGATGATATAAAGAGCCTTATCAAACTCTTCAACGTGAATGTCGATAAGGCTCTTATCTTTTTTTTATTTCTTTTTGGCAGTAGCGCGTCCGCGTTTCGGACTGATGGCTGCTTTTTCTTCTTGCAGTTTAATAAGCTTCATGCAAGCCTCTAAATTTAACGCTTGCGGTTCGATGTCTTTCGGTATCTTATAGTTAGTTCCCTTATAAGCGATATAGGGTCCATAGCGTCCATTCAGGATTTCCAATTCCGGCTCTTCTGCAAAAGTACGGATGATGCGTTGAGCTTCTTGTTTGCGTTTATCCTCAATCAGCGCAATAGCTTCTTCCAGGGTTATCGTCATCGGGTCGTAGTTCTTTCCGAGAGAGATGTATTTGCCGTCGTGGTGTACATAGGGACCGAAACGTCCAGAACCTATGTTTACGTTCTTTCCTTCAAATTCGCCTAATAGGCGAGGGAGTTTAAACAATTCCAACGCTTCTTCCAGTGTGATTGTTTCCATTGATTGGTTTTTCTTCATTTGTGCGAAGCGTGGTTTCTCGGTATCATCGGCAGAACCAATTTGTACAACCGGACCAAAACGTCCTATCTTGACAGATACAACTTTGCCTGTATCCGGTTCGTTGCCTAAAATGCGCTCTCCTACTTTATGTTCTGTTTTGGTAGCTAATGTACTTTCTACAGAAGGGTGGAAGTTTTTGTAGAACTCCTGAATCATGTGAGTCCATTCTGTTTCTCCTTCGGCTACTTCATCAAACTGTTTCTCTACATTGGCAGTAAAGTTGAAATCGAGGATGCGTGGGAAATATTCGGTAAGGAAGTCGTTTACCACGGTACCGATATCGGTCGGCATCAGTTTGGCTTTTTCAAAGCCTACATTTTCTTTTTTGGTAGCCGTTGTGATGTTGTCTCCTTCGAGTGCCAAGATCGTGCTATTACGTTCTTCACCTTCTCTGTCGCCTTTGGTCACATATTCACGCTGCTGGATGGTAGAGATGGTAGGGGCATAGGTTGATGGGCGTCCGATACCTAACTCTTCCAGTTTGCGAACTAGGCTTGCTTCTGTGTAGCGTGGCGGATGTTGGGTAAAACGTTCGGAAGCAAGAATAACTTTGCGTTCTAGATTGTTTCCCAATTCAAGAGGAGGTAATAAGTTGCTTTCTCCTTCCTGTTCTGTATCTTCGTCAAATGATTCTTTGTAAACGCGCAAGAAACCATCGAACTTGATGACTTCGCCTGTTGCAACAAACTTTTCAGCAATATTGCTGATGCCGATAGTTACAGTAGTTTTCTCCAGCTCGGCATCAGCCATTTGTGAAGCAATGGTTCTTTTCCAAATCAAGTCGTAGAGGCGTTTTTCTTGTGAAGTACCTTCTATTTTTGTTTGGTCCATATATGTAGGGCGGATGGCTTCGTGTGCTTCTTGTGCGCCTTTGGTTTTTGTAGCATAATGGCGGATGTTCAAGTAGCGTTCGTCCATACTTCCCAAGATAGTCTCTTTACTTGTATTGATAGCCAACTCTGACAAGTTTACTGAGTCGGTACGCATGTAGGTGATTTTTCCTGATTCATAGAGTCGCTGAGCTATCATCATGGTTTGCGAAACTGTGAATCCGAGTTTACGGGCTGCTTCTTGTTGTAAGGTAGAAGTAGTAAACGGGGCTGCCGGTGATTTCTTCAGCGGACGAGTTGTGACATCTTCTACTATAAAAGAGGCACCTTTACATTGTTCCAAGAAAGCTTTTGCTTCTTCTTCAGTTTTGAAGCGTTTGGACAATTCGGCTTTCACCTCTGTAGCTTTTCCTTTGCTCTTCGGAGCGATGAACGAAGCAGTAACGCGGTATGACGCTTCTGTAACAAAGTGTTGAATTTCGCGTTCTCGTTCTACGATGAGACGTACAGCAACCGATTGTACACGTCCGGCAGACAACGCCGGTTTTACTTTTTTCCAAAGAACAGGAGATAGTTCAAAACCCACAATACGGTCTAACACACGGCGAGCTTGCTGTGCATTTACCAAATTGATATCTATCTCTCGTGGATGTTCGATAGCTTTGAGGATGGCCGGTTTCGTAATCTCATGGAATACGATACGGCGAGTGTTTTCCGGCTTTAAATTTAATACTTCATACAGATGCCAAGAAATTGCTTCTCCTTCGCGGTCTTCATCGGATGCGAGCCATACCACTTCTGCATTTTTTGCATCTTCTTTTAACTCTGCGACTAATTTTTTCTTGTCGGATGGAATTTCGTAATGTGGTGTAAAGTTATGTTCGATATCAATACTAAACTCTTTCTTCTTCAAATCACGGATATGTCCATAGCTTGACATGACTTTAAAGTCGTTGCCCAAGAATTTTTCAATAGTTTTAGCTTTGGCCGGAGACTCAACAATAACTAGGTTTTTCTGCATGATGTAATTTTTTCAAATTCGGTGCAAAAGTAAGAAAACTTTTTGTCCGACACATTATTATATTAGAAAGAATCTGCTTTTTGCCGATTTTTTAGATGAAATAAAAGTGAAATTTAAAATTTAAAGGATATTCCTCCTATTATCCCGATACCTTGTTCTGGATAGTTCCAATGATAGAAATAGGTCCTGTTGAAAATGTTATTTACTGTAGCATAAACCGAAAGCCCTTTATGGAGTGTGTAAGTAGCTCCGGCTGTTAGATTATGGACAGTGGTATTTGCGCTTTCCTGTTGAGGCTTTTGGTAAGTGTAGCCGATGCGCAAGTGTAGCGGTTTGATAGGATGTATGTCTACATTGGTGTGGATTTGTGCCATAGGTTTGAAGAATAGGGCATCGTCGCACATATCCCAATGGTGGTAACTGCCTTGGGCGTACCAGTTGAAGAAATCTTTGTAGGTATATTGAATCGTTGCTCCACCATAGAAATTACTTCCATTTGCTTGTCGAAGACAAAGTTCGGCTGTTGAGCTTTGCCAATAAGTAAAAATGTCGTCTTTCAGGTTTTGGTATCCTCCAAACAGATGCCAATGAAAGTTGTTGCAAGGGCTTGCTTTAAAACCAATAGATGCATTTAGTTGCTCGTAGGTATTGGCAAGCTGATAGTCGGGCTGTAGATTTGCATAAGGACAAAAAGCTGCCAGATGGTTGAAGTCGTTCATTTTTCGTCCTCCTTCTGCTCGGGCATAAAGCTGATAATGTTCGGCAAAAGTAAAACTGAGATTTACATCGGGCGCGACTTGGAACTTTCTTCCAAATCCGAAAGACGGGTCTATATGGATACCGGCATGGAGTTTCCAATTGGCATTTTCTATTTCATAGAACGGATTCAGTGATAGCGAGGTGTAGTCAGTAAAGAAGCCATTGGGATAGATGAAGTTGTGCATTTTTATGTCTAAACCGATATGTTGAGAATCGTTGATTTCCCCGTTTAGCCATGCATGAGTGTATAGCTGGTGTTCTGTTCCTTTGGTTTCTTCATTTAGGTTTCCGAGCCAATTATGGATACGTTGGTGTATGTTCCAATTGGCTTCTACAGCGAATTGTAGAGAATAGGACGGTTCGAACGATTTTAATTGCCAATGAATATCACCTCTTGTAAATCGTTGGTGAGACAATGCAAATTGTGGATGAAGTCCCAGATTAAGCAGATGCCAGTGTCCTGACAGATTCATTTCCGACGTTGAGAAAAAATGGCGGTAGTCGAGTCCGATTCGAGTCCGATAATCGTGATGTTTCGCTTTCCCGATGGAAGGGAATTTTAGATTTCCTTTCATGCCTCGTATGTTGCCAGATACGCTGAGTTCATCTTTCGATGATAGACGGAAAGCATAACTGATACGTCCATCCAGATTGTTTCGGTTGCCATAGCCGATGCGGACATAGCCTCGTTGTGGAGCCGTTTCGCTTTCTTGCAGGGCATATGTTTCCAAGGGCTGATAAGTCTGGAAAGACGTGATGGGATTCGTTCGCAAGGAATATTCGATGGCTTGTTTCGGGACCGATGGGGTTTCTACTTGTGGCAATCGGTTTATCTTGCTCGCATCCATAATCTCAGGATTGTATTCTTGCTCTACCACCACTGTGCGGTTTAACAATGAATCCTTGGCTGCTGTTTGTGCAGTCAGGGTGGCAGGTATGAGTGTCAGCAGTAAGATGCAGTTTCTTTTTAATTTTAGTGGCATATACATAGGAATCATTGATTTAATTTTTGAAGACGTTCTTGGATACGGTTGGCAATGTCATCATTAGCCTCGTAATTTTGCTGTAACGAAAGCAAATATTGTTTGGCATCTAAGTCTCGTCCCATTTTGACATAAACATCAGCAAGGAGTATGAAGCTTCTGGCCAGCCAATAGGCATGTGGAGTGCTGCATTCTATGTACTCCAATACTTCTTGTTCTGCTTTCGAAGTCTCTCCCAAATCGAAATAGAGTTGTCCGAGTCGATATTTAGCTTCTGCTCCATAGATGTTTCGAGTATCGGTAGCCAAGGTAGTCCAATCGGTTTGTGCTTTCGATGTTAAATTTTGAGCCATATACGTTTGTGCCCGGTAATATCGAGCTTCGTTAGCAAGTTCCGGAGACAATTTACTTTCTTGAAGTAAAGCGGTTGCCGTTGCTATTACTTCATCGCGGTCGGACAAAAGATAGGACGTGCGAAGAATACCTGTTTGAGCTACGATGAACCGTTCGTGTGTAGATGCTTTTCCTTTCCATTGTTTATAGATGTTTTGTGCTTGGGCATATTCTCTTTGGTTGAAGAGGATTTCCGAACTTAGCATCATGGCTTCTTCTGAGAATTTGTTGTCTGGGAAAGCCAATACTTTCTGTAAATGCGACAGCGCATCGGTATATTGTTTTTGATTGTAGTCTGTCAATCCTAAGTAATAGTGCGCATTCAGGCTGAAAGCTCCTTCGGGATAGCTTTGCAGGTAATGCGTAAAACTCTTTTTAGCTTGGGATATCTCGCCACGCATGTAGATTTTTTCAGCAGCAATATAGGTCAGTGAATCGCGCTCGTTGATGTCAAGATGATTCCCTCCTGGTACAGAACTGATGAAGTCGGCATAAGCATCCACTTGATTTAAATCTATATAGATAGATTTGAGGTCGCGTTGTGCCAGTTTCGCCTCTTCACTGCCCGGATAGGTGCTGATTACAAATTGATAAGCTTTAATAGCGTCTTGATATTGATCATTTTGATAATAGAGCAATCCTATTTCGTTGGCACCTTTTCGTGCGATGACCGATTCGGGATATTTATGTAGCAATTGGCGGAACGATTCGATGGCTCTACTGTTGTCTTCCATCATGACATAGGCCCGTCCGCGTTCGTAATAAGCATTATCTTGGTATTGCGAAGAGGGATATTCACTGATGAGCTTGTTTAGCACATGTATCTTGCCCAAGTAGTCTTTTTGAAGTCCTAAGACAAAGGCTTCCTGGTAGAGCGAATAGTCTCCTTGCGAGTTGTCGGTTTGAGTGGCTTGCGCATATGCTTGTTGTGCTTCTCCAAATTGGCGTACATAGAAATAACAGTCTCCCAATCGGTTATAGGCATCGGCAAGAACGTGCTTGTCGTTGGCTTTCGTCCGATGGATGTAATTTTCAAATCTGCTTTGTGCAGCTCGATAATTTTTCTGTTTGAAGAGTATATATCCCATGTTGTATTGCGAGAGAGCATACATTTCGTCATTTTTGACCGTTGTAAATTCCATGTATTGTGTGAAATCTCGACCGGCTTCAGGGAAATTGCTCAATCGGTAGTTGGCTTCTCCACGCCAGAAATAAGCATTGGCTTTGGTTTGTTGGTTGTAGCGTGACAGCTCCAACGAACGATTGAAATAGCTGATGGCATCTTGGAAACGTGCATTGGCAAGCGTTTGTGTACCCAATTGAAACAGGATCTTTTGTTTAGCCTCAAGGATGCGCGTGTCAGGATGCTTTATTTTTGCAATCGATTTTAAAGCAGCCTCGTAGCTTCGTGTGTTCATATACACTTCTACCAGATAATCACTTACCTGTTGGCAGTGAGCCGATGTAGGGAATTGGTTGAGAAACCGTTCGAAGACGGTAACAGACTCAGCAAATGGTGAATAAGAGGTCTCGTGAATGCATAGGGCATAGTTGTAGAGGGCTTCTTCTTCTATTTGAGGGTCGAAATGCAATGCTGAAGCTTGTTCGAAAGCCATACGGGCTTTTGCCTTGTCGAGTAAATATAAGTAAGACAATCCGCAATGCAAGTAGGCATTTTGGGTCAAGGCATCTTTTTGAGTTGTGGCTTTTTCCAGATAGATAGCAGCACGCGAGTAGACCTGTGTCTGGAAATAAGACATACCGAGTAAGTAGAGTGCATTTCGCTGCGGATGTACAGCTTCATCGATATAGGCTTGCAGATTGTCGGTCGCTGCATGGTATTGCTTGAGATGATAGAGTGCACTTCCTAAGATACGGAGCATTTCCGTGTGATGCTCGTTGTCGGGATATTGTTTCAGATAGGCTTGAGCTACTTCTTTCGCTTTGGTATAATCGGCTTGAACCAATCGGATTTCGCCTATATAATAAGGTATGGTTGTTTGAAACTGGGGCAGGTGTTGCAAGCGTAAGAAGGTTTCAAGTGCTCGGGTATAGTTTTGTTGTTGATAGTCGATGCAAGCCAGATAGTATTGGGCTTCATCCTGATAGCAGGAACTGCTGTTTCTCAGTGTGAGAAACCAGATACTTGCTTCACGAAGTTGGTTGGTTTTGAGGTTCGATACACCCAAACGATACGTGCACTCGTCTCGCTCTTCGTCTGGCAGTTGTGCCAAGTCGCATTTGCTGAATGCGCTGATGGCCGCTTTATATTTTTTTTGTTTGTAATGCGAGGAAGCTATCTGTGCATAGATGTGGTTGCAGTGTGGGCTGTCCGGGTATTTTTTCAAGTAAGCCTGGAAAACCTTGATTGTGTTTTCAGTATTCAGTTCGCTTTGGCAGCATGCCAGTATATATTCGGCTTCTTGTTGTTGGGCTGGCGAAGGGTTTTCGTTCAGGTATTGTTCTATCAGTTGGCGCGACATGACATAGTTCTTGTGTACGAAGAACTGTTGCGCTTCTGTAAACAGGTTTTTATGCAAGTCTTGCCCTTGTATAGAAGTGGTAGCGGCTAAGCCCAGTGTGCCGACCAATAAGATAGCTTTCAGTTTGTTTATCATATTCATCCGATAAGATTGGTCTATTAATGATTGTCTGACAAAAATACAATCTTTCGATGAGGTAATCGTACTTTATTAGTGAAAATCCCTCTATAATGTAGAAAGCTGACTTAAGAAATGCTAAATACCGGTTGGGATGTTGGGAATAAAGAAAAAGGAAAGTGTGTCGTTTACAAAGCGAATTGTGAACGATGTATTTTCCATTTCGAGTTATTGTACTCCGTTAAAGCATATTTTCTATTCCTGATTTTTTATCAGGCAGCAACAATTTTTATGAATTTAGATGTATAAATCAGTGTTTCCTTCTTCTGCTCATACGGTTTGATCGAGTAATCATTTTTTCTAATTTATCTTTTGGACATACAAGTAGGAAAATTATAAAAATAGCTGTACCAATCCCAACGACCTTAAGTATAAGGAAATCATTCAAACATGCAAAAAATAAAGGGAACAATATACATGATTACCCTGCTTATTATATATAAATATCGGATAGAATCTTTTCAACTCTATCCGATTTGTTTTTTAGAAATTGTTTCCTTTGAATCGTGGTGTTGCTATACCTCCTGTATAAGTAGTTTTTCCTCCATTGATATTTTTGTTTATGCTTTCTGATATTAGTTGTGAAAGACTACGGACAAGCATAGGGTTATTGGTTATTTCCTCTAAAAAGTCTTTTGATTTACCCAATGCACCATCAAGATTTATGTTTAATGTTATAGGCTCTACCTTTATTGGAGAATTTGAAACATTCCCAGCCTGCCCCTGCTGACTATACAACGGTTTATATAATTCTTTGATGGGCTGTTCTGGAAAAATATATGGCAAACTTTGTGGAAGAACCTTTGAAATCTCATTTATTTTTGAGAAAATGCCATTAAACAATATATCAAACGGTCCGCCAGTTTTTGCAAAGATTGCATGGTCCTGCGGACTTGTTGTAGCAATTTCTCCGTCATTAATAGGCGTGACTTTTGATGCTGCCACTGTCATTGGTACGTTATGGGCATTTGTTATTCCGTCTTTAATCTTCTTTCCATCTGCTGAATATCGGCCTTTCTGTACAAGATAGTTCCATCGGTCTATAACATCTTGTTCGTTGAACCAATCCTCCATGCCGTCTTCTCTCATGTCAAACCAGTCATCCCCTTTTAAATCTGCCATGATATCATGTTTGTCTTTTTTGCTTTTAGCAGCTGATAATTTATATGCAAGTTCTGCAAAACTATCATCTTCCCATTCACTGTTATTATACCACTCTTCAAGTTCTTTTAATCTTCTATCTTTTGATGCTTTAGTTTCTGCTTCTTGTGGATTCCTATTGCTAACATCAGGATGTTCTGCATCGTCATTTCTCATTGCGAACAATGCTCCTTGTAGGATTTCATTTGCCTGTGTAAAAACTTTTGCAATATCTTTTGCATTTGAAAGAACACTCTGATTCATCTCATCTATTTCCTTATTCCCTTGAGCCGCTGTTTGACAATACCCTTCATATGAACTTGAAATTATTCCGTAACTTTCAAGTATTTTGCTCCTATGTTTATCAAAGTTTCTAATGAAATTATCAGTACTTGTTTTTAGCATATCTTCTTTTGTAGAGAAATACTCGTTTAATGTAGATTCTGCCAAGGTTAATTGTTGAGCCTTATCACCTCCTGATATTTTTTCTCCAATAGTAACTAATCGACTAAGATAATCTTCTACTGCTTGCTCATGTGGTAATAATGCTGCAAAATCAGTATCATTTAAATCATTTATATCTTTAGTATTTCCTAATTCATCAGTTATTTCCCATCTGTTTGTTTTTGTGTTCAGATGTGCATTCTGAGCTATTAATGCACGTTGCTCTTTTGTGTATTTCACATTTAATTGTTTATCTACACCTTCTTTATTAACATTTTGATATACTTGTGCCAAAACATCTTCATAATTTTGTCCTGAATACTTTGCAAATTGTTTTAACCTTATTTGGTCTTGCATATTAACTTTAGCTTGTCCAGTTTCTCTATCAAGATAACCTATTCCATCTATCATGGAATGAAATCGTTCTCCTAATGCCTGTGGGTCATTGTAACCTTCAAACAACATTGCCAAGGGGTCTGCTCCCATTGCAAAATTGCCTCCTAAAACTTGCATTTTTGCAGCATTTGTGATATTCCCCTCCAATCCACCTTCTTGGATCGTTTCGATGACATTGGCAAAATTATTCATATTAAACCTGACTTCTTGTGCCCATTTAGACATCTGCATCATTCCTTTCACTCCACCTTTGAATTGATACTTTTGTGCCAACTTCAGGTTTGAAGCCAGTTCTTTTGAAAACTTGGATGTATTCAAGCCCACTTTTCTTACTTGGTCTAAAACATCTCCCAACATTTCAGATGAATCTGCCACAGACTTATTGAATATTTGCATACCAGATATTATCTGTGTAGTAGTTTCTTCATTACCTGTCAATTTAGACACCGCAAATGCTTTAT
>DYCT01000044.1 GCA_019417975.1 Bacteroides sp. | reverse complement strand
TATATAATGTGAATAAAATCCTTTTTCGTACCTTTGTTCCTCGTTATTTTAATATACAAGACACAACAGAAATCCATGAAATTAATAAATGGTTTGATAGCCGTTTGGCTACTGCTCAGCGTGCCCTTTACCGGCACATCAGCTCAAGAAAACAAAGCGATTACCGACTCGTATTTCTCACATACCGTGCTGAAAGGACAAAGCCTTTATTCCATCGCCAGCATGTATGGAGTGACACAAAATGATATTATCCGGCTCAATCCGGGATGCGAAAAAGCAATTATAGCCGGGCAGACACTGCGCATCCCCCAAAGCCGGCAGCACCACACCGGTATATTCCATACCATACAAGCACAGGAAACGCTCTATCAGCTGACTGTCAAATATGGTATCACCGCCAAAAAGATATGCGAAGCAAATCCGGGTTTGAGTGCCAGCAATTTTAAAATCGGTCAAGTGATAGTTATCCCTGTAGCCGAGTCGGAACAAGAGGCAAAGGAGACACCACAGACACAGCCAGCCAACAAACGTGATGGTAGCTCACGCTGTCGCGATATTCATAAAGTAGCAAAGAAAGAGACCATATACAGTGTCAGCCGGGCATACGGCATCAGTAAAGAAGAGCTCATGGCTGCCAATCCGGAACTGAAAGACGGTATGAAGAAAGGAATGTATCTCTGCATCCCCTACTCTAAAAATGGGTCGAACACAACTGCTCAATCGCAGATTACGACCGAAGCCGGAAAAAGCAACACCGAACTTTTTGCAAGCAATGAAGAACAAAAGAAACGCATTTCTACCATCCGGGCTGCTATCATTTTACCATTCACTTCGGAAGATGCACATAGTCCGGAAAGTATGCGAATGACAGAATACTACGAAGGATTCCTAATGGCTGCCGACAGCCTCAAGCGAAAAGGCGTGTCGATGGAACTCTATGTCTACAACTCCGGTGGTGAAAAAAGCTCCATCCGCCCGCTCTTAGAGAAAAAAGAGCTTAAAGACATGCACATCATCTTCGGTCCGATGCACACCAGCCACATCCAGCCATTGGCCGAGTTTGCCAAGAAAAACGACATTCATCTGGTCATTCCGTTTACCTCAAAAGGAAGCACCGTATTCAATACACCCAATGTGTATCAGATTAATACGCCTCAATCGTATCTGTACTCGGAAGTGTACGAACACTTCATGCGAAAATTCAGCAACGCAAACATCATCTTCCTGGAAGCAGCAAAGAGAGACAATGAAAAGGCTGAATTTATAGACGGACTGAAACAGGAGCTGGAGGCACACGGCATTGCTTACCAAAACATAACAGCCGATGCGACTCCTGCCGATTTAAAGACAAAATTGAATCAGGAAAAAGACAATATCTTCATCCCGACTTCGGGAAGCAATACCCTTCTCACCAAAACACTGCCACAACTGATTGTGTTAAGACGCGAAAACCCCGAGCAACACATCTCGCTCTTCGGCTATCCCGAATGGCAAACATACACCAAAGACCATTTGGAGAGCTTCTACGAACTGGATACGTATTTTTACTCTTCATTCTATACCAACAACCTGTTCCCTTCGGCTATAAACTTCACCCACAGCTACCGCCGCTGGTATGGTAAAGACATGGTAAACAGTTTTCCGAAATTTGGCATGCTCGGCTTCGACACCGGTTATTTCTTTCTGAAAGCATTGTCGCAATACGGTGAAACCTTCGAGAAAAACATCCGCGATGTACAAGTGACCCCTATCCAGACCGGCTTCAAATTCGAACGTGTCAACAACTGGGGCGGATTCATCAACCGCAAAGTATTTTTCGTGCACTTTACTTCCAATTACGAACTGGTTAAACTCGACTTTGATTAAATGAAAATTCGATTACTGCTTACCGGATTATTATTGGTTGCCGGAATAAACGCTTCGGCTCAGATAGGCGATTTACGCAACAACTGGGCCATTGGTTTCAACGGAGGTCTGATGTTGAACCAAGTATCTTTTTCTTCAGAAGTCAGAGTCAAAGAAAAAATGCAATTGGCTCCCAGCTTCGGATTTACCGCTCGCTACATCTCCGAAAAATACTTCGCCATGATATGCGGAATACAGATGGAGCTCAACTATGCCCAACGTGGCTGGAAAGAAGACCCGGAAGACCTGCCCTATAGCTACCAACGTAAAATGAATTACTTGGAATTACCCCTATTGGCACATTTGGCTTTTGGAAAAGAAAGAGGAGCTCAGTTTTTCATCAATGCCGGTCCACAACTCGGCTTTCTGCTCAATGAGAAAGAAGAATGTGATGGTAACTGGCAAGAGTTAGGCTACAAGCAACACGGGAAAATGGCAGAACGACGATTCGACTACGGAATTGCCGGAGGTGGGGGGCTGGAAATACGTTCCAAAGCCGGTAACTTCCTACTCGAAGGACGCTATTATTTCGGTCTGGCCGACTTCTTCAATAATTCAAAAAAAGATTACTTCGAGCGCTCGGCCCACAGCAACATTTCTGTACGATTGACCTATCTCTTCGATATCACTCGCTAAAATTTCAGGGAAGGCATCCAGAAGCACCCAGAAGGGCATTTTTAGTCTTTCCACCAAGTATCTTAAGATAAACCGCAAAGTATCCTAAGATAAATGGCCAAGTATCTTAAGATATTTCGCGAAGTATCTTAGGATACTTTACGGTTGAACCTATAGTTACTTTGAAGAAATAAAAAAAAACCATCCGCAAATCTCCATACAGAGAAGTGCAGATAGCTTGAAAAATCTTGATAAAATAAGCTTTTATTCCGCCCGATTAACGCAAACGGTCGGCAGCTTTTACCATCACCTCATCGCTACCGATGGCACGGATAGCCAAGTAATTCAAAATAAGAGATACCAATGGAAAAGCCAGCCCCCACGAAGAATGGAAAGAAGCGTCCATACGGTCTTTCAGTACAAACATGAATACGAAGAAAGTGGCATAATATCCTACCAACAATACACTGTTGAATACAGTCATCCGAATCTGCAAAATACGATTCTTAAACAAGAAGATGGTAGCAAACGCAATAACGGCAGAGAGCAACAAAATGGCAAACATTCCCCACGGAGACGAGTCGCATCCGATTTCAGAGTACACACCCAAGTTTGTAAAAGATGCTATCTGACCATCGGCCATCATAAAGCTACCTACAGGCATACACATCGCTACAACCAACAACACTGTCACCAGTAGCAAATATACACTTTGAATACGTTGTATCATAAAAATAATTCGTTTTAATCTAATAATAAAAAAGGGCTTGACAGAAGCAAACCCTTTATCTTATTCTCTCAGAGCTTTATTGCAATTTCTCTTTTTCCTTTGCCGGATTACGGTAATATACCTTACCTTCGATATATTCCTGAGTAGCAATCAAGGTCGGTTTCGGCAACTTCTCATAGTAACGTGAAATCTCAATCTGCTCTCTGTTTTCAAATACTTCTTCCAAATTATCATTGTAAGAAGCAAATTCCTGCAACTTCTTGGACAAATCGTTTTTAATTTCCACGCTAATCTGGTTGGCACGTTTACCGATGATGGCTACTGTTTCATAAACATTACCGGTTTCTTCACACAAATCCATCATATCACGTGTCACCGTGTTGGTAGGAGCATTTGTTTTTTTGTAATCCATAATTGTGTATTATAATTAATCTTTAATATTTTTACTGCAATCTTTAAAAATCTTGTCTGCCTCTTTTTTGTACTTGCTTTCCGGGAACTCGTTGGTAAAAGCATAATACTCATCGACCGCATCACGATAGCGTTCTTCCTGTTTCTCATACACACTCTGTACTGCCATCTGATACTTAGAGCGCAATACCAGTATCGACAAATCTTCACGAAGTGCGGTATACGGATAATCTCTCAACGCATTTTGAGCTGTTATCACGCACGACTGATAATTGTTTCCCATATAATTTCCCAAGTTATAATACAACTTGGCCGAATAATATTCTTTCCAAACCAGTTTGTCCTGCAACTTGAAAATCATGTCCTGTGCATCTTCTTTCTTATCGCTGGTCGGGTAATATTCCATAAACAGCTGCAATTCCTGAATGGCACGATAGGTTCCGGACTGGTCCAGACGTGCTTCCGGAGAATCCAGATACAACGCTTTACCGGCATTGTAACGAGCCAATTCGCCATACACTCCGCGCGGATAAGTATTGTAATAGGTTGTGAAATAATGAGAAGATGTGGTATAATCTCCCTGTTCGAAATAGGTCATACCCAACATAAAGAGCGATTCTTCGGCCTTATCGGTACCTTTCATAATGGTAATCAGCTCTTCCAGCAATGTAGCTGCCTTTGAATAATTTCCTCTTAAATAATACGACTTCGCCACTTCATATTTGTACTCATAATTCGTACACTTCAAGATTCGGTTGTATTCGCCACAAGAAGTAAGCAGCAGAATCGCCAATGACGTTATAATGATGTTTCGCTTCATTCTTTTACAAAATAATGTGCAAATTTAAATATATCCATTGAAACCTGCAATTAATCGGGGAGATTTAATACAAATTATAAATACCGAAATCCGGCTCTACACGCTCATAAAGCAAATGGGAAAACAAAAAACCGGCAGAGACAAGACCATAAGTTCTGAAGAATTGCTTAATTTTACACGCGATACCGTAAACAAAAACAATATGGATTTTAAACTGACCTCTGAATACAAACCTACAGGCGACCAACCGGAAGCAATTGCCCAACTGACAGAAGGCATCCGCGAAGGGGCATCGGCACAGACGCTATTGGGAGTGACCGGTTCCGGAAAGACTTTCACAATAGCCAACGTAATCAAAAACATCAACAAGCCAACCCTGATTCTGAGTCATAACAAGACACTGGCCGCCCAGCTATATGGTGAGTTTAAAAGCTTTTTCCCCGAAAATGCGGTGGAATACTATGTTTCTTATTACGACTATTACCAACCGGAAGCGTATATCCCATCTACAGACACATATATCGAAAAAGACTTGGCTATCAACGAGGAAATAGACAAACTGCGCTTGGCTGCCACCTCAGCCCTTTTGTCGGGACGAAAAGATGTGATTGTGGTATCTTCCGTTTCCTGCATCTATGGCATGGGAAATCCATCCGATTTCTACAACAACGTCATCGATGTGGAAAAAGAGAAAGTAATAAACCGGAATGAATTTCTCAGAAGGCTGGTGGACAGTTTGTATGTACGAAATGATTTGGAACTGAACAGAGGAAACTTTCGTGTAAAGGGAGATACGGTCGACATCTTTCTGGCCTACTCGGATTACATCCTGCGCATCGTCTTTTGGGGTGACGAGGTGGACAGTATTGAGGAAATAGACCCGGTAACTCAAGTCAGGGTAGCTACTTTCGACCAATACAAAATCTATCCGGCCAACTTGTTTATGACTACAAAGGAGAGTACACAACGCGCCATCCATCAGATAGAAGATGACCTGACCCTCCAAGTGAACTACTTGAAATCTATCGGAAAACATTTTGAAGCCAAACGACTCTATGAACGGGTAACATATGATATGGAAATGATTCGAGAATTGGGACACTGCTCTGGCATCGAAAACTATTCACGCTATTTCGACGGGCGGGCTCCGGGCACACGTCCCTACTGCCTACTCGACTTCTTCCCAAAAGATTTTCTCATGGTCATAGACGAAAGTCATGTCAGTGTCCCGCAAATCAGAGCAATGTATGGAGGTGACCGCGCCCGAAAGACCAACTTGGTGGAATATGGATTTCGACTGCCTGCCGCTTTGGACAACCGCCCACTCAAATTTGAAGAGTTCGAAGAAATGGTTCCGCAAACCATCTATGTCAGTGCTACACCGGCCGACTACGAACTGATAAAGAGTGAAGGTGTGGTGGTGGAGCAAGTGATTCGACCCACCGGACTGTTGGACCCGATTATCGACGTACGCCCCAGCTTGAACCAAATCGACGACTTGATGGAAGAAATACAGCAACGTATCGAAAAAGACGAACGGGTACTCGTAACGACTCTAACCAAACGTATGGCCGAAGAACTGACCGAATATCTTCTGAAAAACGATGTACGTTGCAACTATATCCATAGCGATGTAGACACACTGGAACGAGTGCAAATCATGGAAGATTTACGACAAGGACTCTACGATGTGTTGGTTGGAGTCAATCTGCTCCGCGAGGGGCTGGACCTGCCGGAAGTATCGTTAGTCGCTATCCTGGACGCTGATAAAGAAGGATTCTTGCGCTCACACCGTTCGCTCACCCAGACAGCAGGACGCGCAGCACGAAACATCAACGGAAAAGTTATCATGTATGCCGACAAGATAACAGAAAGCATGCAACAAACCATTGACGAAACTAATCGCCGCCGCGAAAAACAGCTTGCCTACAACGAAGCCAACGGCATCGTACCCAAACAAATCAAGCGTGCTCACCAAAACGCCTTAATCGGCAATTCGGAAGAAAAGAAACAACCACAGGCAAAGGTTTACACAGAACCGGAACAAACCAGTATTGCAGCCGACCCAATTGTACAATACATGTCGAAAGCACAGCTGGAAAAAAGCATCGAACGCACACGCAAACAGATGTACGAAGCTGCCAAGAAATTGGAATTTATGGAAGCAGCCCAATATCGTGATGAACTGCTGAAGATGGAAGACTTGCTGAAAACAAAGTTTCCCTAAACGTAAAAAAGCCATCGATAACACATCGACGGCTTTTTCCTCACTACTATAAAATAAGATATTCGGATTAACGAATCACGCACTTGTGTGCAGCAACACGCTTTCCATTCTGCATGATTTCATACAAATAGACACCTTTATTCAGGTTATTGAGAGATACAGTTCCGGCATTTTCCAACACTTCACTCTTTACCAATGCACCTGTGATGCTATAGATATTCAAAGAGCGATTGGCTGCATTACCAAATGAATATTGCAAAGCATTGTCAGCAACATACACATTGCTCTCGCCATATACAGTACTGATGGAAGCAGCATCACCATAATTAAAATCTACAATTACCGTTTTGATTGTCGAGCCATAAGTAAGTTTATACTCAACTTTAGAGTAGAACTTAACAGACGAATCGTTCATTTTAAACGGTTGCATCGTATGCACTTGCGGGTCGTTAGTTTCACCGGCTTTCATGATTCGCGTACGTGCCTTAGGTTCACCCTTGATCACCATTATACATTGACTACCAAAGCCACAAAATCCGATATCGCTACCATCCAATACTGAAATTGTAAGAGTAGCTTCTTGATCTTCTGTTCCGGCATTCTGCACAAACAGTTCGGCATCAAGCTTACCAAAGCCAGGATTGGTTTCTGTCAACTCCTTAACTTCCAGTGTTGTGCCATCTTTTATCACTTCGCCTCCACGCACAAAGTTCAACTCTTGTGCATTGACCCCCATTACAGAGAAGGCTAAAGCAGCTATCAAAGTAAATTTTCTCATAAGCATTATTTTTTTAATTAAAACTATTCCTTTTTCATTTTACAACCATCGGAGCTTCCACTACCTGCAAAGCTTCGGAAGTCTGAGCATCATAAAGCAAACCAATCACATGCATGTTTGCCGGATTCCAGTTCGCATCCAATACATATTCAGCAGACTCTACAATGGTCTCGTCTTTTGTACCGACAACAACATCTGTACCCCAATAGTTCGGAGTTTCATCTTTATCGCCTATTGCTCCGCGCAACACATGGTTGTGTTCATAATCAAAGACATACGAGCCACCTGATGCCTGATAATTAATCAGTTTACTTTCTGTGAGCAAATATACCAATTTCGTCTGATTATTGGCAGCACCCAATACTTTTTTTAACGAGGAAATTACTTTTACCGATTTAGCAGCCTCGTCAAAGTCTACTTTCATATCCATCTCATACGATGAAGGAAGCATTCCGGCTGTAATAACGCTCGAGCTCCATTCCGACTGATAACCGGTAGACACCTTGCCATCTCTGTTTATAATGGCAGCCGGATAGCCGATGCTGTTACCATTGGCATAAAACTTTTCCCAATAAGCCTGACCTGCTGCAGTCTCAAATTCAGAACCTTTTGCAAAGGCCCCTGCATGAATACCCACAACTACGACTTTATCACCAAACATTTCCTGTAATTTAGCAGCCTGCTTGGCTCCTTCCGGACAGTTTGGACAATTCTGACCGGTAAATTCTTCCAATAATACCGTACGCTGCAAAGCAGAAAGCGGTGTATCTAAAAAACGTTCATTTTCTTCAATCTCGTTGCACGCACCTAAAAGCAGTCCGGCAAACGCAATTGCCATATAGAATTTATTCTTCAGCATGACTTAAAAATTATAGGTATAAGAAATTGTAGCTCCCTTGCTGGCAGGCACCTCGCGACAAACACCACCGGCACAAGTATATCCGGCACGTGTACGTCCGTAACCCACTTGCAAACGATGCGACTTGTGTGTGAATACACCCGATACATTATAATAATGATTCTTGGTAGCTCCCACATTATACATATCGGAAACAGAGAACATGAAAGACGGAGCAACAGCTAACTCAATCATACCATACATCCAGTCTCCCTGATTAGAACGTTCAAGCGGTTCTACCGTATTGCCACTGTAAGTCTTGTAATCGCTAGCCAACAGATACTGCAACTCAGCGCGCAAAGAGAGTTTCCGGTTCAACTTGAATTTTCCTTCCATCACAAAAATATTACTCTGAACAAGTTTCTCATCCACGTGACCAATCGCAGCCGGATTGAAAAGCTGATTGATATACATAAAGTTCAACTTCACATTTTTAGACACTTTCTTGTCGATAGCCAAATGTGCATCCTGGAAGTAAACTCCTCCACCCATATCGAAGAAGTTGGCTTGCTTGCCATCCGTACCCTTCAACTGAGCTATGTTGTCAAACTGTCCGTAGATGGAACGAATATGTGAGAAATTGACCTTAACAGTAGTACCATACTTACCACCGAGAGCAGTATGACGCTTAAAGTTATAACTGAACTCACCTTGGAAAGCCCATTCGCCCGCAGCCTGAGTAGAATAAGGATAAAGCGTAGCCAAGCTGTATGTATGTTGATAAGAGAATACCGGCAAGTTATTAATGAAAGAAGCAGTACTTACACCTTTCATGGTTCGATTACTACGATAAGACATATTGTCGCTACGCTTTGCCTGCAACAACACACTCATACCTCGTTTTGAATACGAACCCGATAACATCAAGGCACTACCTTTCTTATAGATATAATAGTTATCGCTTGAAGGGTCGCAACCTTTCAATGCATAGTTTAACATTACATTGAAATTGCCTTTCTGTAACTGTGCACGAAAATCATATGCATTGACTACATTCGGTAGATTCAAGCGTTTCGCTATCAATGGGTCGAAAGATACAATTTGGTTCGTTAAAATTGTTTCATCATCTTCTTGACGGCCCACATACGACAAGCCCAATGTCAGATAAGTGTTAGACTCCTGCATCCGTTTAAACCACTGTTCTACATTCAATTCTGCATCGGCACCAAACACATAGCTCTTGTGAGTTTCATCACTCCAATAGCGTTTCTGCCACAAGTACCCTTTCTGCGCCCAATAATAACGCTGCTGACCACCCACGAGCTTAACATTAATTCCCTTATAAGGACGAACCACCAAGCGGGCACCTCGCAAAGAGTTATCTACCCCCAAGCTACGCTCTTCGTAGGTACGATAAATAAAGCCGTTACCAAACTGATCGTAAAAATCACCGACAGTCAGTTCCACACCTTTATATTTACCGGTTAAATAAATATGAGGTATACCCCATCCGGCAAAATCTTTTTCAAATCCGGGAAGCGGATGATCCAAATACTCCAAACGTGCCCCTGCTGAAACATATTTACTCATCAAGTTCACATCCAAATAGGTATTTGTTACTCCCCAATCGTTGTTCCAAGCCGAACTATTTGCACCAATAGCCTCATCTTCCTGCGGAAACAGAATATCGGTCTGCAAACTACCGCTCAAAGAAACGCTTTTACCCAATTGAATCTGGGCAAAAGAAGCGGAAGCAAAGCCCAAGGCCAATGCAAACACCGCTAACCTCGCACTTCTCATAATTTTATTTCTTAAGCAATTCTCTAACCTTAGCAATCAGATGACCTTCCGAACCATCGGTATAACCGCTACGGGTCTCGGCAATCTTTCCATCACCATCAACAACAAATACTGCCGGAATCATATTCACACCCATTGCACGTTTAAAATCGCCATTCGGGTCGAGCAGTACCTCATATTCCCATCCGTAGCCATCGACCAACGGTTTTACTTTTGCCACATTCTGAGCCTGGTCAATAGACACTGCAATAACTTTCACACCTGTTTCGTCCTGCCAATCAGAATAAACTTCATGAATAGCATTCAACTCACGGTTACATGGTTTGCACCAAGTAGCAAAAAAACTAATGATAAAAGGTTTTCCGTCGTTCTGAAGTGTAGCAGTATCTACGG
>DYCT01000043.1:9521-10683 GCA_019417975.1 Bacteroides sp. | reverse complement strand
AAGATACTTGGCGGTTTATCTTAAGATACTTGGGCATTTATCTTAAGATACTTTTTACCCCCCCCCCCCCGTAGAGCATTCTAAGCCGGATTAAGCAGGGGTGGCTATTAGGGCAAGAATTTCGTCCGGACGATCGATGATGTGAGCCGGATTGAAAGCCTCTAATTCGGTTCGGGGACGGAATCCCCATGTGACGCCAGCTGCTTCTATTTCTGCATTAAGCGCCGTCTGCATATCTACTCCGGAATCGCCCACATAGAGTACATCCGATTTGGCTACCCCCGCCTTTTCTATAATTTCATTTACCGTTTGCGGATTGGGCTTGGTGGGAATGTTTTCCCGCTGGCCGAATACAGCTGTAAACTGGATATCCGGAAAATAGTGGGTTATCAGTTTTTCGGTAGCCGATTGATATTTGTTGCTGGCTACGGCTAATTGCAACCCTTGTGCTTGTAGTGTATGGAGCAATTGGGGGATGCCATTGTAGGGGGTACTGAAGTCGGCATTGTGCCGGTCGTAGTGCAAAAGGAATTCTTTTCGGACGCTGAGAATATTCTCTTCTGTTTTTGCTCCTTCGGGCAATGCTCTTTCAAACAGCTTGTTGATGCCGTTTCCTACAAAGAAGCGGTATTCGCTTGTGGCATGTTGCGGGAATCCACATTGTTGTAACGCATAGTTTGTACTGTTGGCCAAGTCGGCTATGGTATTGAGAAGAGTTCCGTCTAAATCGAAGATGACTAATTTTTTCATAAAAAAAGATTGTTTAGCTGATTGCTACTTATTTAAATCAGAAAAATATGCTGCAAATTTAGATAAATTATCCTATCTTCGTAGCTTAAAAGCTTTAATCTTCAATCTATGTTATGGAACATTACGAGGATAGCAGTTGCTTTCCTTTTCTTTTTCTTAGGGAGTAGTGAGATGTGGGTCAATGCGCAAGCTACAGCCGATGTCATTTCATTAAACAATCATTGGGAATTTGCTCAAGCTGGTACTGAAGTATGGCGTCAGGCCACAGTACCGGGTACGGTACATCAAGACTTGATTCGTTATGGCGATTTGCCGAACCCTTTTTACGGTACTCATGAAGACAGCATTCAATGGGTGGAAGAAGAAGATTGGGAATATAGGACGACATTTGTGGTGACTCCCGAACAGAAAA
>DYCT01000043.1:7606-9511 GCA_019417975.1 Bacteroides sp. | reverse complement strand
GGATACGTATGCCGATGTTTATCTGAACGGTGCATTGGTTTGTCGAAGTGAAAATATGTTTTTGGGTCAAGCCATCTCGGTCAAAGAGATGCTCCGAATAGGAGAAAACCGATTGTATATTTATTTTCATTCTCCTATCCGTATGGTAATGCCACAGTATCGTTCCAATGGATTTAATTATCCGGCAGACAACGACCACCGTGCAGAGCATCTCAGTGTATTTACTCGTAAAGCTCCTTATAGCTATGGATGGGATTGGGGCATTCGGATGGTAACCAGTGGTATCTGGTTGCCGGTAACTTTACGCTTTTCCGATGTAGCAGTTATTACGGACTATCATATACAGCAACTTGCGCTGACCGATTCCGAAGCGCAACTCAACCAAACTCTTGAACTTGATAATGTATGTGCTTATCCGGCAGAAGTGACCTTACGTTTCGAGGCAAAGCTGAAAGAGCAAAGTGTGGCTACTTGTAGCAAACAGGTGGTTTTGCAACCTGGTAAAAATCAATTTGAGATACCGATGACAATAGATAAGCCCAAACGTTGGATGCCTAACGGGTGGGGAGAACAGGTGTTGTATACTTTGCAGGTCGCAGTGATAGCCGACAACCATCAAGTGGCTGAAAAGTCACAACGTATAGGATTGCGTACTTTACGGGTGGTAAACGAAGCGGATGAATGGGGGAAATCATTCTATTTTGAGGTAAACGGCATCCCGATGTTTGCCAAAGGAGCCAATTATATTCCCCAAGATGCGTTGCCGGCTTCTGTTTCCGATGCACGCTATCGTACACTTTTGCAGGATGTGAAAGCTGCAAATATGAATATGATACGAGTGTGGGGTGGCGGTATTTATGAACGCGATGCCTTTTACGATTTGGCTGATGAGTTGGGTATCTTGATATGGCAAGATTTTCAGTTTGCTTGTACTCCTTACCCTTCCGACCCTGCATTCTTGCAGAATGTGAAGCGCGAGGCCGATTATCAGATTCGTCGTTTGCGCAATCATCCTAGTCTGGCGATGTGGTGCGGAAACAATGAGATAGAGGAAGCTCTGAAATATTGGGGATTTCAGCGTAAATACACTCCCGAAATCTATGCAGAGCTAATGGAAGGATATGACAGACTCTTCCGTTGTCTACTTCCTCATCGGGTGGAAGAATTGGATGCCGACCGCTTTTATCTGCATAGTTCGCCCGCTCATGCCAATTGGGGAAGGCCACAAACCTGGGGAATAGGGGAGAGTCATAACTGGGGAGTATGGTATGGACAGAAACCTTTCGAGTCGCTTGATGCTGATTCTACTCGCTTCATGAGCGAGTTTGGCTTTCAATCGTTTCCGGAAATGAAAACCATTGCTGCTTTTGCCTCTCCAGCCGATTACGACATCGAGTCGCCGGTGATGAAAGCACATCAGAAAAGTAGCATCGGCAATGAGCTGATACGTACATATATGGAACGTGATTACCGTTTACCACAGTCGTTTGAAGATTTTGTTTATGTGGGATTGGTTCTACAAGGGCAAGGCATTCGTCACGGACTGGAAGCGCATCGACGGATGCGTCCATACTGTATGGGAACACTTTATTGGCAGTTGAATGACAGCTGGCCGGTAGTGTCGTGGTCGGGTATCGATTATTATGGAAACTGGAAAGCTTTGCATTACCAAGCACGTAGAGCTTTTGAACCGGTGTTGATAAATACTATTCAAGAAGGCGACAGTCTGGCGGTGTATTTGCTTTCCGACCGTTTGGATGCATTGCAGGGATTACGACTGAAGTATTTGATACGCGATTTTCAAGGAAAAACATTGCAGCGCACTCGTTCGCTGGAGGACCTTTGTTTGCCGGGTAATACATCGGCTTGTGTGGCTCGTTTCTCTTGTGGCAATTTGCTTCCTGA
>DYCT01000043.1:0-7596 GCA_019417975.1 Bacteroides sp. | reverse complement strand
TCACAAAGTTATATGGAGTTGATTCTGGTTGATGCTAAAGGTCGGAACGTAGCTTCTTCCGTGTATTTCTTTGTCAAGCCCAAAGATATGCAACTGCCACAAGTAGAGGTACATACCCGCATGAAAGTGACCGACGGGCAGTGTGTACTCACATTGTCGACTTCGGCTTTAGCCAAGGATGTATTTATCGAAGTACCCTATCAGGGAGCCCGCTTCAGTGATAATTTCTTCGACTTGTTGCCGGGCGAACAGAAACGAGTTGTAATTCAGTCGCCTGAAATCCGTAAAGGTGCAGAAGTTCCGTTGCGTATCCGACACTTGCGTCAGACTTACGAAGAGTAAAAATAAGAGATTATTCATTAATAAAATAGATATATATGAAACATTATTTAGGAATGCTGGCTATGGCCGGTTTGTTGATGTCATGTAATCCTACGCCTACCCAGCAGGCAGATTACGGAGTTATCCCTTTGCCTCAGAGTGTAGCTATCGTTGAGGCAAAACCATTTGTACTGAAATCGGGTGTGAAGATTGGCTATCCCGAAGGCGACGAACAGATGCATCGCAATGCAGCGTTTTTGGCTGAATATCTGAAAACCGCTACAGGAAAAAACTTTGGCATCGTAGCGGGAGCTACCGGCGAAAATGTAATCAGCTTGACTTTGGGCTTGGGAAATGAAAATCCAGAGGCTTATCAGTTGACAGTATCGGATAAGGGAGTACAGATTTCAGCTCCTTCTGCAGCAGGTGTATTCTATGGTATCCAGACTTTGCGTAAGTCACTTCCGGTGGCTCCTGGTGAAGTGGTAGCCCTTCCGGCAGTTACTATCGCAGATAGCCCTCGTTTCGCTTATCGTGGTGCACATTTTGATGTCAGCCGCCATTTCTTTACGGTAGAAGAGGTGAAGACATACATTGATATGATGGCTTTACATAATATGAATTATCTGCATTGGCATCTGACCGACGACCAAGGATGGCGTGTGGAAATAAAGAAATATCCGAAGCTGAAAGAAATCTCATCTCACCGTAAGGAAACAGTGATTGGTCGCAACTCAGGTAAATATGATGGTATCCCATACAGTGGTTGCTTTACTCAAGAAGAGTTGAAAGATGTTGTGGCTTATGCAGCAGAACGTTACATTAATGTGATTCCGGAAATCGACCTTCCAGGACACATGCAGGCCGTATTGGCTGCTTATCCTGAGTTGGGATGTACAGGTGGTCCGTATGAAGTATGGACTCAATGGGGTGTTTCGGACAATGTGCTTTGTGCCGGCAATGATGCGATATATACATTCTTGGAAGATGTGTTTACCGAGCTGATGGATGTGTTCCCATCGGAATATTTCCATGTAGGTGGTGACGAGTGTCCGAAGAGTAAATGGGCTACTTGTCCGAAATGTCAGGCACGTATCAAGGCTTTGGGCTTGAAATCGGATAAAGAGCATTCGAAAGAAGAGCGTTTGCAGAGCTATGTAATCAACCATATGGAGAAATTCTTGAATGCTCATGGTCGCAAAATGATTGGTTGGGATGAAATCTTGGAAGGCGGATTGGCTCCAAATGCTATCGTAATGTCTTGGAGAGGTGAATCAGGAGGTGTGATTGCTGCTCGTGAAAAACATCAAGTCATCATGACTCCAAACGAGTTTATGTATTTCGACCATTATCAGTCGAGCGATTTCGATAACGAGCCTTTGGCTATCGGTGGCTATCTGCCAGTGGAGAAGGTTTATAATTATGAACCTGCATCCGATGCGTTTACACCCGAAGAACAACAATACATCTGGGGTGTTCAGGCCAACTTGTGGACCGAATATATTCCTACATTCAGCCATGCACAGTATATGGTATTGCCTCGTTGGGCTGCTTTGTGTGAAACACAATGGACCGATGCTGCGAAAAAAGATTATGCCGATTTCAAAGTTCGTTTGCCGAAACTTGTCAATTGGTATGATGTACAAGGTTACAACCATGCTGAATTAAAACCGGAGGTGTTGGATGAAGCAAAATTGGATAAAATCCCTTAATGGACGCTTGAATTATAGAAACTGTTTGTCTCGTTGGATTTTGTTGTGGGGAGTGCTCTTGGTAGGACTTTCTGCCACGGGACAAACAGTTATCCCTATGCCTGCTATCTGTGAACAGGGGGAAGGATGTTTTAAGTTTCGCTCTTCTACTTGGTGGTATACAAATGTGGCAGAGGATGAGGCGCAGTATATCGGTGACGTGTTGCAGGTGTTGCCAACACGGATTGAACGCAGTGGAAAGCCATTGCGTACACGGATGCAGTTTTGTATCGTAACAGATAGTACACGTTTCTCTTCATCAGAAAGCTATTATTTGTCTGTTACTCCCAAACGGATTTTAGTAGAAGCCTTAAGCGGTGCCGGACTCTATTATGGTGCACAAACACTGGTGCAACTGTTGACGATTGAGGGAACGCTTCCTGTGACAGATATAAAGGATGAACCTCGTTTCCCCTATCGAGGGATGATGCTTGATGTATCGCGTCATTTCTTTTCAAAAGAGTTTGTCAAGAAGCAAATCGATGCATTGGCACGTTACAAGATAAATCGGTTGCATTTGCATCTGACCGATGCTGCCGGTTGGCGCTTGGAAATCAAAAAATATCCGCGATTGACAGAGATGGCTGCTTGGCGTACACATGCCAAGTGGAAAGTTTGGTGGAATGGAAACCGGCTGTATGTATCAGCCGATGATTCATCGGATAAGTATGGAGGCTATTATACCCAAGAGGATATTCGCGAGATTGTGGATTATGCACAACAACATTACATCACAATAATTCCGGAAATCGAAATGCCTTCTCATTCCGAAGAAGTATTGGCTGCTTATCCTGAACTTTCGTGTGTGGGGAAACCATATTGCAATGCTGACTTTTGTGTAGGAAAAGAAGAAACATTCCGGTTCTTGCAAGATGTGTTGGACGAAGTGATGGCGCTTTTCCCGTCCGAATATATTCATATTGGTGGCGATGAGGCCGGGAAACAAGCATGGAAGACTTGTCCGGCTTGTCTGAAACGGATGGCCGAGGAACAGCTGTCCGATGTTGATGAATTGCAACGTTATCTTATCAACCGAATCGGAGCTTATCTGAATGCACATGGTCGGAAATTATTGGGATGGGATGAAATATTACAAGGCAATTTTGTTCCGGGCAGCTCTATGGTGATGTCGTGGAGAGGAGAACAGGGAGGTCTGGCAGCGGTTCGAGCAGGAAGTAAGGCGGTGATGACTCCGGGCGCATTCTGTTATATAGACAGTTATCAAGATGCTCCTCCTACTCAACCCGAAGCCATCGGAGGTTATCTACCTTTGGAAAAGGTTTATTCCTACAACCCCGTGCCCGATTCGCTTACGATTGTTCAAGCAAAGCGGATAGAAGGGGTGCAATGTAACCTATGGACGGAGTATGTTCCCGATTCGGCACATGCCGAGTATATGATTTATCCACGTGCGATGGCTTTGGCAGAGGTTGCCTGGTCTGTTCCTCAGCGAAAGAATTGGAACGGATTTCATCAACGGGCTTTGCAGGAAGTGGAATATCTGAAACAAGCAGGATATAATCCATTTGAGCTAAAAAAGGAAGTAGGGCATCGTCCCGAATCATTGCAGCCGGTGAAACATTTAGCTCTGCATAAGCCGGTACAGTATGTTACACCATATAGTTCGGCTTATCCGGCTAACGGAGCAGAAACTTTAACCGATGGACGACGTGGCGACTGGACTTATAATGATGGTGCTTGGCAGGGATTTATTTCGAAAGGGCGTCTGGATGTAGTGGTGGATATGGGACAGATTACAGACATTGAAAGTATTTCGGCTGATTTCTTGCAAGTGACCGGTGCCGAAGTATATTTGCCTGCTTTTATCTGTATAGAAGCTTCGGACGACAACCGGCAGTTTCGCGAGTTGAAGCAGGAAAACAGAGGCGTAGATATGAGTCGTACCTATTCGTTTGAAACGGTACAATGGCAAGGCCAGGCTCGTGCTCGCTATATCCGTTTTAAAGCCACTGCTTCACCTCAATATGGAGGTTGGGTCTTTACAGACGAGATTGTAGTGAAGTGAAATAGTTGAGCCCAAAGGCTATCTTTGAGAGAGAAGCCCCCTCAAAGATAGCCTTTATCTTTTGATTTTGACAAGGCAAGGATGTAAGAGTTGTTCTTTCCAAAGACGAGTGTATGCAAACCATTCTTCAGGTGTTTTGTATCCGAATGTTTCTTTGGTAGAAGTAAACATTAAGTGGTAACTGAAACTTTCCTGTTTGGGGGCTTTTATTAGATACAATAGGTTGGCTGGGTCGCTTGTCTCTTTATGGATGTATTTCTGAGGGATACAAGTGGCCAATCCTACAGTCTCTTTTGCATATTTGACGGTGTCATTTACTGGCCAATCGGTTCCCCAACAGGCAATGAGCCCTTGATGGTCTGAATAAGATTCGCAGTTTACTATTCGTTGTACACCGGTACAGAACGTTTCCTCTTTCAGAGGTTCTTCAAAAAACACGTTGACTTCTACATCACGATGGCCGGCATATAGGGTGTAGCGTGTAGTCATGGTAAGTTGTGAGTCATGATAGCGCCATCCTTCATCAACAACTTCTACAATGGTACGGATAGGACCGTAAGCTACAATACGTTCGGTGCGTGTGTTGAGATTAGTGATGTGAGTTGCTTTTGTTCCGTCCCATCCTTTGAGGGTACCTGGTCCGCAACTGTCGAATACGCGGAGTACGTCATCACCAAAGCTATTGGACAGCTGTTCGTCATTGGGGTAGAAACCGGATGCTTCCAATTCCAATCTTTTTTGAAACTTCCCATAGGGATCGAGGGTTTGTTTGGCGTTGAAGTAAATACGATAGGCAACCAATTCCGATTCGAATGCCGGTCCGTGTGGATATACAAAGTTGTAAACGTTGCTTGTGCCTGGAATAGTAAGCGATTGTATCGGTTGATGTTTCCCCTTTTTCACATCTCGCATCATCATCATGGCATATACTCGGGGTTTGTACGCTTTTTGAGATTTGTCGGAATGGAATGTTATTGACAAGGTCTTGGTGCTGTGGGCAGGGATGTCAATAACAAAGGCAAGTTCGTCTGGACGATGGTCGTTGTTTAAATCGTCGAGTTGACAAGCAATTTCGTGTTCTCCGTCCATGACGATAGCCGACTTAATGAGAAATTTTGTTTTGATTTGATTGAGCTGAATCGCAATAGGAGCATCTGTCTGTGCGTGTTCCCAGTTGTTAATTATTTCCAGCTTGATGGTCTTTTCTGACGCTTGTACTTGGATAGAGAATAGGAGAGCTAACAGTAGGACGAATGTTTGTTTTTTCATGGAGATATATGCTTTTAAGGTGATAAAAGGGAAAAGACGTATAATCTTTTGATAGTTTGATAGACTTCTCTTAGATTATACGTCTCCTGATTGATGCAGCTTTGCTGCTTCTATACTGACCTATTTTAAACTGAAAACTTGTTCTTCAGTGCCGATTTTCTCTATTTTCTGTTGGTTGATGATTACATTGCTTGTATTCTTTATTCGCACTTGTGGGCCTTTTTGTGAAGCGATTGTCACATTTTCCATTTTTACACCATCAGCGTTGTTTAATACGGCACCTTCTTTAGCTTCGGTAATAATTATGTTTTTGATGCTCACATTTTTGATTGGCATTTCCGGCAGACCATTAAAGAACATGGCACGTCCTGAACCTTTGCAAGTGACATTGGTGATGGAAATGTCTTTGAAAGTAGGAGTTTCTTCAGTGACTTGCGGCATAACTTCTTCTTTGTTTATAGCTTTGTCATCATCGGTTTCTTCATCCGGGGCTTTTCCACCGTAGAACAAGTCGAACAACAAAGGCTCGTTTGGAATATTTATCATGTTGATATTATTGATGTAGATACCCTCTACTATACCTCCACGTCCGCGTGTACTTTTGAAACGTAGTCCTACATCGGTTCCCAAAAAAGTACAGTCGCTTACATAGATATTCTTTACGCCTCCCGACATTTCACTACCTACTACAAAACCTCCGTGTCCGTGTAAAACAGTATTGTTGCGTACAATGACATTTTCGCAAGGTTCACCGCGGAGGCGACCGTCTTCGTCTTTACCTGATTTTATACAGATGGCATCGTCTCCTGCATCGAATACACAATTGGTAATTAGGGCGTTTTTACAAGATTCCAAATCCAAAGCATCACCGTTTTGTGAATACCATGGGTTGTATACACTTACATTGTTGATTGTTATGTGTTCGCAAGAGAGCGGGTGCAGACACCAGCTAGGCGAGTTCTTGAAAGTAATTCCTTCTAATAAAACTCGTTTTGATTTTACGATGTTGAGCATCACCGGACGCAACCAGTCGTGAATGCTTTCCCATTCTTCGTCGGTCTCGATTCCTTCCGGATTGTTGAAGTTCTTGCAAGCCATTGCTCCTTTGTAGGACTTTTCGCTGGGATACCACACTTTTCCGTCAGTACTGATGACACCTCCCGATTTGATTAACTTATTCCACTGAGGAGTAGTAAGTTTGTCTTTTTTTATTGGACGCCAGCTGTCGCCCGAACCATCGAATGTTCCATATCCGGTGATAGCAATGTTCTCGGCATTGCGTGCTGATATAGGCGATTGGCAACGACGTGTTTCCAATCCTTCAAATGAAGTCTTGATAATTGGATAACTTTTTACGTCGTCGGTAAATACAATGAGTGAATTTAATTCCGTATGCAAGTTGACGTTGCTGAGTAGTACGATTGGACCTGAGAGCCATAATCCTTCAGGAATCACAACTGTACCTCCGCCTTTTTCGTTTACATCGGCAATTGCTTTGTTGATGGCTTCTGTATTTAATGTTTCTCCATCAGCGACAGCTCCGAAATCAAGGATAGACACTTTGTAATTTGGGAAAGACGGTAGTTGCACTTTCTCCATTTCGAAAGGCACATCTTTATAGGGGTCTACATTTATAGAAGTTACTGCATCTTCCGTCGAATTGTTATTACAGCTGAATAGCCAAGGAGCGCAACAGGCAATAACGAGCAGTAAGTGTTTTTTCAGTTTCATATTCATGGTAAATTTTTGTATATTTATAATAGATGTAATATTATTCTTATTAAAAACAACTTTAGAAGTCTTCTTCATTATTAGCCGATTCGTAAGCTGCCCTCACGGGTGGCTTACGAGAGCTAATAAAAATCATGTAACCTAATTCTAACTTTTATAAATACTATGAAAAAACCTCTTAATTGTTCGATGCAAAGATAGATTCGCAACTTACTCCTTATGTGTAGATATTGTTAGATATGGTGTATTTTTTAGTTAGTTTGTTCTTTAGGCCTATTCTGTTAGTACTGAATGTGGGGAAAAATCGTCTTTTTACGCAATTCTTTGAGTATAATACTCTGGATTAGAATTGTTTTTTGTATATTTGCATACTTAATTAACATATTTATAAGGTATGAGTTACAATTTGTTGAAAGGTAAAAGAGGTATTATTTTTGGTGCATTGAACGAACAGTCTATCGCTTGGAAAGTGGCAGAAAAGGCTGTAGAAGAAGGTGC
>DYCT01000042.1 GCA_019417975.1 Bacteroides sp. | reverse complement strand
AGAAAATCGGGAAAAATCCGGAAGAACTATAGGTGCGTTTTCAAAGTATCTTAGGATACTTGGCGAAGTATCTTAAGATACCTGGAAAAGTATCCTAAGATACTTCGTCCGAAATCATACTTTTCAGCAAGCCTAAATCAGGCTTTTTGACCCAAATATCTTGTATAAATATACAAAATAAGTCAATACACACGAGCAAATATGCATAAATATACAAAACAGCAACTTTTAAAAACGACAATATGCTTATTTAAAACATATTATTGATTGCATTTATTCAAGAATAACACTTTTTCAATATCAAAACCACATTTACAAGAAAGGGTATGCATAATCCCATTCAGACCTCTGTCACATTTCTTGAAACGACCGTCCTTCCCCTCAAGCGATGATAAAAAAAGAGGATGAATCGCCCTATTACGATTCATCCTCCAAAATCCTTTAAAATAAGAGTTTCAACTTTACGTCGACAGACAAAACGATGAGACTGTGAGGCTCTTTACACCAATTTGGAAATCAACTCTTCCTTATCGCCATACAGCAAATCAAGCACCGGAATTTCTACCATCGTATAGCAACCGGGGTTCTGTTTCATAGCAGCACGTGCTGCACATACCAACACCTGTCCGGTCAATGCAGGATTGTTTATATGCATTGTAAATTCGAACAACTGGTTTTGTGTTGTGCCCGACACACCTTTGCGTGTAAGTTGCACTCCATGTCCCATATCCAAAAGCTCATCCACACAAGGCACCTGAATCACGTGGGTTTCATCGTGTACAAAATAAGCGTCCTGTTTGATGGCAGCAGCCACTTTATCAAACGCATATCCTTCTTCAAGTTCAACGTAAACCATCCGGCGATGAATGCCCGTTCCTGTAGGAATCGTCATAGAGAGAGCAGCTTTCACACCTTCGATGGCTTTCACGGCTACGGTATGTCCCATGCTCATGCCCGGACCGAAATTGGTATAGGTAATACCCTTAGGAGCGATGGCCTGCAAAAGCGTACGTACCACCGAGTCGCTTCCCGGATCCCAGCCTGCAGAGATAACCGACACCGCATTGTGCGCCTTAGCCACAGCATCCAACTCGCGGCGCAAGTTTACAATACCGGTATGGATGTCGAAACTATCGACGGTACAAATACCTAAAGCCAATATTTGCTTGGCATATGCCTCTACGCTTCGTGTAGGTACCGACAAGATGGCTACATCCACGTCTTTCAGCTCTTTCACCTCTTTCACGACCGGATAGTCAGCCAATTCAGCCGGTTTACCTTCCGCACCCTGACGACGTACCACTCCGGCTACCTCGAAATCGGGTGCCGCTTCCAAAGCCTCCAATACATACTTGCCGATGTTACCGTAGCCAACAACAGCAGCTCTAATCTTTTTCATCTTGATTGTCTTTAATTCGTTTCAAATTTCTTTAAAAGCAAGACAAAAATAAGCATTTTGCAAATAGAACAAAAGATATAAAAGTAATTTCTTTAAAAAATAACATTTATACAATCTTATAAACAATAAAGCCGAAAAGCTTTCGTTTTTAAAAGGTAAACGTGAACCATCAATATCTTATAATTTATATGTATTTTTGCGCCCGATTGTGTGCAAAAGCCAAAATCGAAAAACAACTGATATCAAATGATAGAATATATAAAAGGAGACATTGCCGATTTAACTCCCGCCACAGTTACTCTCGACTGTAACGGAATGGGATACGGCATTAACATTTCACTAAATACCTATACAGCCATCCAGAGCCAGAAAAGTTGCAAGCTCTACATCCACGAAGCCATCCGCGAGGATGCGTATACCCTCTTTGGATTTGCTGACAAGAAAGAGCGCGAATTGTTCCTGCTGCTTATCTCTGTGTCCGGCATCGGAGGCAACACGGCTCGTATGATTTTATCAAGCTACTCGCCGGCTGAACTTTGCGAACTCATCAGCACAGGCAACAGCAACCTGCTGAAAACGGTGAAAGGAATCGGTCTAAAAACAGCGCAACGCATCATTGTGGACTTGAAAGACAAAATTGGTGTCCTTGGCAAGACCGACGTTACAGCCGGCATCGTAACCATGGCCAACAGCGAAATACAGGAAGAAGCAGTAGCAGCCCTGACCATGTTGGGATTCAACAATGCTCCGTCGCAGAAAGTAGTGGCAAGCATCCTAAAGGAAAACCCCAACCTCCCGGTAGAACAAGTCATCAAGTTAGCATTGAAGCATTTATAATAGTTCAGAGCAGATGAGACGGTCCTTACGAAACATACTTTACATCGCACTGACGGCATGCAGCCTACACACCATTGCAGCCATCAGTTCCACATCGTATGCCCGTCTGAGTTCGGAATGGCTCTTGCCGAAAGCAGTTCAGCCGCAAGACTCTGTCAAGCCGCGCTACACCGTACGAAAGACAACGCCCGAAACACTGGAGGACATCAAGAAGACGGCTGCCGACCTGCGCACACCCGAAAACCTAAAGACCGAGGTCGTATACGATGAGAAAAACAACCTCTATATAATAGGAACAAAGGCAAACGAAGAGTATGTCGACGTCCCTCTACATCTGACTCCGGAAGAATATGCCGAATGGAGTTTAAAGAAGTCGCTTCAAGATTATTATCGCAACAAGACTTCCGAACTGTTCAATACAGGCGGAAAAGACCAATTCAACTTCGCCGACATGAAGTTCGACATCGGACCGGCAGAGAAGATATTCGGTCCGGGCGGTGTACAAATCAAGACCCAAGGTAGTGCAGAGCTGAGCTTCGGTGGTAAATTCCAAAAGCTCAAAAACCCGTCATTGCCCGAACGTGCCCGAAATACATTTGGATTCGACTTCGATGAAAAAATCAACATCAATGTAAACGGTAAAGTCGGTGACAAGGTAAACATGAACCTGAATTACAACACCGATGCAACATTCGATTTTGATACAAAGAAAATCAAGTTGAAATACGAAGGGAAAGAAGATGAAATCATCAAACTGCTGGAAGCCGGTAATGTGAGCATGCCTACCAACAGTTCCCTCATCCGTGGAGCCTCATCGCTCTTCGGTATCCGTGCCGACTTACAGTTCGGAAAGCTGAAAATACAGACCGTTGTCTCACAACAGGAATCAGAATCAAAGACAGTCACCTCGAAGGGAGGCGCCCAACTTACCGAATTCGATTTGTCTGTCACCGACTATGACGAGAACCGCCACTTCTTCCTGGCACATTACTTCCGCAATACCTACGATAAGAATATGCAGCAGCTGCCCAATATCGCATCCGGCATATCCATCGGACGTATAGAGGTATGGATTACCAACAAGAAAGGCAACTACGACAGCCCTCGAAACATCATTGCCTTTACCGACCTGGCCGAACACGATGTCATCGGCAACACCGCCCTTTGGCAATCGGGAGCGGAATCTTATCCGTGCAATGCCGCCAACAGTCTGTATGCAACCATCAACAACACATACAATCAGATTCGTAACATCGAGCAAGTGACTCCTACCCTTTCCACCTTTATGGATGCAGGTATGGAATACGAAAAGATAGAGAGCGCCCGCCTGCTTAACGCCTCAGAGTATACCCTAAACAGTAAATTGGGATACATCTCATTAAAGCAGACCCTACAACCCGACGAGGTGTTGGCCGTAGCATTCGAGTATACCAAAGGCGGACGTACCTACCAGGTCGGAGAATTTGCCTCGGACATTACCGATACCAGAAAGAGTCTGTTTGTAAAGCTCTTGAAAAATACATCCAACTCTCCTGCCTCCACAAGCTGGGACTTGATGATGAAAAACGTCTATTCGCTCAATGCATATCAAATACAGCAAGATAAATTCCGATTGGACATCTTGTACCAAAGCGATACGACAGGTGTGTACATCAATTACATCCCGGAAGGAAAAATCAAGAAGCAACCGCTTATCCGGGTCATGAACTTAGACCGACTGGACAACAACAACCAGAAACAGCCTAACGGTTTCTTCGACTATGTAGAAGGCTATACGGTCAACTCGCAAAACGGCCGCATCTTCTTTCCGGTAGTAGAGCCATTCGGTAGCCACTTGCAAAAGGCCATCGGGGATGATGAGATTGCAAAGAAATACATCTACCAGGAGCTGTACGACTCGACCAAAACAGTGGCCAAGCAAATCGCAGAGAAAAACAAGTTCAAGCTGAAAGGTAAATACAAAGCCTCATCGGGTTCTGAAATCCATGTGGGCGCCATGAACATCCCGGCCGGATCGGTACATGTCACTGCCGGTGGACAGACCTTGACGGAGAATGTAGACTATAGTGTGGACTATACCATGGGTGTGGTAACCATCTTGAACCAAAGCATCATCGATGCCGGAACGGCTGTAAGTGTCAGTCTGGAGAGCAACACCAACTTCAGTATGCAGCGAAAAACAATGCTGGGCATGAACTTCACCTACGACTTTACCAAGAACTTCCAGATAGGCGGTACCATCATGCACCTCAGCGAAAAACCGCTAACCAGCAAAGTGACCATGGGCGATGAGCCCATTTCAAACACGCTTTGGGGGCTGAACACTTCCTGGAAGAAACAGTCGCAATGGCTGACCAACATGATTGACAAAATACCGTTCATCAATGCAACTCAGCCATCCAATATCAGTTTCACAGCCGAATTTGCCCAACTGATACCCGGACATGCGAAGGGCATCCAAGACAATGCGTCTTACATCGACGACTTCGAATCGACCAAGAATGGTATCGACATTCACCAACCGTCCTACTGGATGCTGGCCAGCACCCCGTCGAGCTTTGCCGAATCGAAACGCACCAACGATTTGACATACGGCATGAACCGTGCATTGCTGAGTTGGTATACCATCGATCCGCTCTTCACACGCAAGAATTCAAGCCTGACGCCCAGTCACATCAAAAACGACATAGAGCAACTGTCCAGCCACTATGTGCGTGAAGTATACGAACGCGAGCTATACCCCAACAAGGATATTTCCACCTCGATGATGGGTTCTTCTACCCTCTCTGTGCTGAACTTGGCTTACTATCCCGACGAGCGTGGCCCATACAACCTGGATACCGACCTCAAACAGGACGGCAAGCTCAACGACCCCGCCAAACGATGGGGAGGCATGATGCGAAAACTGGATACCAGCGATTTCGAGACCGCCAACATCGAATACATCGAGTTCTGGATGCTGGACCCATTCATCTATGAATCTACTTCGGGCAAACGCAGAGGTGGCTCGTTCGTCATCAACTTGGGCGAGGTATCGGAAGATGTGCTCAAAGATGGAAAGAAATTCTATGAAAACGGAATTCCTGTCGACGGAGACTCTACCAAGGTGGAATCTACCGTTTGGGGATATGTACCCAAAGAGCGCAGCATCGTCTATGCCTTCGACACTCAAAACCGCTCGTCGCAGGATGTGGGTCTCAACGGTCTGTCGTCCGAGCAAGAGTTGACTTTCCCTTCATACAAAAACTACTTGGACAACGTGCGCGGTAAAGTTTCGGCCGAATACTATGCCAAATTGGAAGCCGACCCTGCCGGAGACAATTTCCACCACTACCGAGGCAAAGACCTCGACGAAAAGCAAGTATCCATCCTGGACCGCTACAAATATTACAACGGAACGGAAGGAAACTCCATGGCTTCGGAAGACATGGCAGCGAAAACAACCCCCGATATCGAAGATATCAACCAGGACAACACGATGAACGAAACTGAAAAATATTTTGAATATACCATCGACCTGGTTCCGGAAAAAATGCAAGTAGGCAGCAACTACATCACCAATGTACGTGAAGCTGCCGTCAAGCTCCGCAATGGAAGCACGGAAACCGTGAAATGGTATCAGTTTAAAGTACCGGTGAAAGGGGGTAAGTCTATCAATGGTATCTCCGATTTGAAGTCTATCCGCTTCATGCGTATGTACATGACACAATTCGAAGAGCCTACCATCCTTCGTTTTGCTACCATGGAGCTGGTCAGAGGTGAATGGCGTACTTACGAACAACCGCTAAGCAGCCAATCGACTTCGAGCGGCCGACTGACCGTGGCTGCTGTCAATCTGGAAGAGAATGGCGATAAAGAGCCGGTCAACTATGTGATTCCTCCAGGCATCTCTCGTGTGCTCGACCCCAGCCAACCCCAGCTGGTCCAGCAAAACGAACAAGCCATGAGCCTTACCGTAACCGACTTGGCAAGCGGAGATGCGCGTGCGGTGTATAAGAATGTAGGAATGGATATGCGCCAGTATCGTCGCCTGAAAATGTTCGCCCATGCAGAAAAGCCCATCGACAACATCACGCTGGAAGATGGATACATCTCTATGTTCATCCGGCTGGGCTCCGACTACAAAAACAACTACTATGAATACGAGATACCGCTGAAGCTGACTCCCGAAGGCAAATACAACGATGCCGGACGAAGCAAAGTATGGCCTGAAGAGAATGCACTCGACATCGACTTTTCGGTATTGACCAATCTGAAACGAGAACGGAATACAGCCAAGAACCGGGGAGAAGATGGGGTCAGCTATGCCTCGCTCTACAGTTCATACGACCCGGAAAAGCCCGCCAACAAAGTAAGCATCATCGGTAACCCAAGCTTGGCCGAAGTAAAAACCATCATGATTGGTGTACGCAACAACTCACGTACCACCCAGTCGGCCGAAATCTGGGTCAACGAATTGCGTCTGACAGAGTTCAACGAAGACGGCGGATGGGCAGCACAAGGCAACCTCAATGTACAGCTCAGCGACTTGGGAACAGTCAATCTGGCGGGTCATGCCGATACAGCAGGCTTCGGCGGGTTGGACCAAAGCGTTAGCCAACGTCGTCTGGATGACTTCTATCAATACAGCATCACCACCAGCTTCGAACTGGGAAAACTGTTCCCTGCCAAAGCGAAGGTAAGCGCACCTGTCTATTTCTCTTACTCGAAAGAAATTACCAGTCCGCTCTACAACCCGCTGGACAAGGATATGTCGCTGAAAGATGCGTTGAAGGCTCTGCCAAACAAACATCAGAAAGACTCATTGAAAACCATTGCACAAGAAGTCGCTGTCTACAAAAACTTCAGCTTAAGCAATGTGCGGGTCGACATCCAAAGCAAGAAACCGATGCCGTACGACCCTGCCAACTTCACGTTAGGCTATTCGTTTACCAAGCAACATAACCAGGGAAATACGACGGCCTGGGAAACTGACAACAACTGGAATGCAAACTTCGGCTATGCCTATGCTCCGGCCTTACCCACCTGGTCGCCTTTCAAAAAGATAAAAAGCAAATCGCCCTGGTTGCGCATCTTCAAAGATTTTGGCATCAACTACCTGCCACAAAGCATCGCGTTCAACACCGACATGTCACGCCATTACTACGAATTGCAAATGCGCGATTTGGAGAACACCTACGGTAGCGACAACGATATCCCGTTGTCTACGTCGAAAGATTTCCTTTGGAATCGCGACTTCACCATACGATGGGACTTGACCAAGAATCTGAAGATGAACTTCAACTCGGCAACCCATGCCGAAGTGGAAGAGCCTTACGGCCCGGTGAACAAAGACCGCTATCCCGACGAATATGCAGCCTGGAAAGACTCCGTAAAGCAGAGCTTGCGCGGATTTGGTCGTCCGTTGGACTATCAGCAGTCGTTCAATGCCAGTTACCAGTTGCCTATCAACAAAATTCCGGCATTCGACTGGGTAACATCCGATGCCAAATTCTCCTCATCCTATCATTGGGATCGCGGTGTCGAGTTGGCAGAAAACATCAGCATGAACACCATCGACAATCAACGCTCGTTCGATATCAACGGACGCTTCAACCTGGAGCTCCTATATAATAAGGTACCGTTCCTGAAAGCAACCAATAAAAAATTCTCGGGCAGCAAGTCGCGGACTGGCAACAACAGCCGCAACAGCCAGAATAGCAGAAACCGTACAAAATCCGGCGATGAAAAAGCAAAAGCCAAGAAGTTTGAAAAAGAAATCCGACTGCGGATGGACACCACAGTAACCCTCTCACACAAGCTGAACAACAAGCGTGTGCGTGTCAGTGCCCTTACAGCCAATGGCACCCACTATCGCCTGGAGTATAAAGTGAAAGATGCCAACCAAATCATCATTACCAACCACGACTCTGTCAAAGTGAAGGTGACCGTTCTCCCCTTGCCAAAACCGGAAGAAAAGAAATGGTACAAAATCATGCAATATGCAGCCCGCTTCACCATGCTGGTACGCAACGTCAGCATCACTTACCGCAACACATACGCCATGACCTTGCCCGGCTATATGCCTGAAGTAGGCGACATGTTGGGACAGAAGAAAATCGGAGGCATGTTTGCACCGGGCCTGGACTTCGCATTCGGTATGCAGGGCGAAGACTATATCCGCAAGGCTGCCGAAAGAGGATGGCTCTCCGGCAACGACTCCATCATCGACCCTGCCACCTCCAATGCCATGGAAGACCTGCAAATACGTGTCACATTGGAGCCTTTCCGCGATTTCAAAATCGACTTGAATGCCAGCCATACAACCAACAAGGCCAAAAGCATCCAGTATATGTTCGATGGCATGCCGGAAACACGTAGCGGTAACTTCAACATGACCGTTATCACCATCGGCAATACATTTAAAAAGAGCGATGCCAAACATGGATACCGCAACTCGTCTTTCGACAAGTTTCTACACAACCTGGATGTTATCCAAAAAAGAGTAGAAGCCCGATATGCCCATGCCACTTATCCGGGAACCAACATTCCGTTCAATCCGGAAAACGGTACGGTAAACAAATATTCGCCCGATGTGATGATTCCTGCGTTTCTGGCAGCCTATACGGGTCGCAATTCTCAAAGCTCTTCGCTCGACCTGTTTCCGAAACTCTTCTCCATGATGCCAAACTGGAAAATCACTTATAGCGGACTGAGTAAACTGGATTGCTTCAAAAAAGTATTCAAGAGCTTCAACATCAACCATGCGTACCGAAGCATCTATTCGATAGGTTCCTACAACACCTACCAGAATTTCTACAGCTATATGGGCGACATCGGTTTCATCCAAGACATAACCGACGAGGGTAGCTTCGTGCCATCGAGCATCTACGACATCAGTACGGTAAGCATCAACGAACAGTTCTCTCCGCTCATCGGTGTAGACATGACGTTCAAAAACAATGTAACCGCTAAAGTGGAATATAAAAAGACGCGCGTACTGACCTTGAGCACTTCGGCCAACCAACTGGTGGAAAACGGTTCGAAAGACTTCGTTGTCGGCATGGGATATAAAATCACCAACTTGAAGCTCTTCGGCGACCGTGGCAAGACCGGTTCAAGCAAGCAAAGAGGAAAAGATACAGGCAAACGTCAGAACAACGTCAGCAACGACTTGAATCTACGTGCAGACTTCTCCCTCCGCAACCAGTCGGCATTATGCCGCGACATCCAGGTAGCTACCACACAAGCCACCAGTGGAAACAGAGCCTTGAAGTTGTCTGTTTCGGCCGACTATACCCTGTCGCGTCTGCTCACCGTCCGCCTCTATTTCGACCGGGAGAAGACCATTCCGTTGGTTTCTTCTTCATCGTATCCGGTGACGAACTCCGATTTCGGTATTGCACTGAAGTTCTCTCTGACACGTTAACAACCGATAAGTTGATATCCCAACTTTCAAACATAGATTCAGATATGAAAAGAACAATCGTTTTTATAATCAGCACACTCATCCTGGTCGGTGCCACATGGGCGCAGACTGACTCCAAATATTTGGAGGGAGCTGTTCCCGTAACCGATGGGAAAGTGACATTTACCCATACGTATCTATTTCCGGAACTATCGCAAGCGCAGCTGTTCGAATGTCTGCAAGAATGGAACGATAAACGCTTCGTCACCAATCCCGAACAAGGCAACTGGGGACGTACCCTGCTTGTCAATGCCGAGCAGGGGCAACTGATAGACCAAGGTTGCGAATACATTATTTTCTCCGACCGGGCGTTTGCCATGAACCGTGCCAAGACCTTTTATCGCGTTTACTTCGCCGTGACAAAAGGGGAAGTGTCTATGCGCATAAGCGACATCTATTATATATATGGTGAAAAAGACAAGAAGGTGACAGCCGAAGAGTGGATAACCGACGAGGTGGCTCTGAACAAAGACAAAACCAAGCTGGCCTATACAAGTAGGAAATTCCGTACAGGAACCATCGACTTGGTCAACAACCTCATCGAAGATTTGCACACCCGTTTTGCTGTCCGAGTCAGCGAAGTGATATCTCCTTATCAGGAATCCATTCGCGAGTCGCTTGCCCAAACTCAAGCCACAAGCACACCGACAGAAAGTCTGCAAGGCTATACTGCTATCCGCCCCGACCAAATCCCCGGCAACATCATCAAGATGCTTTCCGAAAACTGGATGCTCATCACAGCCGGTCAAGGTTCACAAGCCAACCCCATGACTGCCAGCTGGGGCGGACTGGGACATTTGTACAACAAACCGGTGGCTTTCTGTTTCATCCATCCCACCCGCCACACCTATACACTCATGGAGCAAGCCAATACTTACACCTTGACTTTCTATACCGAAGCATCGCGCGAAGCCTTGCGCTACTGCGGTACACATACAGGTCGCAACGAAGATAAAGCTCAGGCTGCCGGACTCACTCCGCTGGTTACTCCCAAAGGAAATACGGCCTACCGACAGGCTTGGATGATTATCGAATGCCGGAAGCTGATTTCCCAACCGCTTAGCCCGGAAGCAATCGAAAGTCCGGAACTCCAAGACGAATGGGACGGAAAACCACTACATAAGATGTATATAGGAGAAATCTTGAATGTATGGGTTCGGTAAAAC
>DYCT01000041.1:5233-10965 GCA_019417975.1 Bacteroides sp. | reverse complement strand
CTTTCAAATCTTATAACCGAACTTAAATATTAAGACTATGGCTTTAGAAATTAAAGATTCAAACTTTGAAGAATTATCAAAGAATCACCAGTATGTAGTAGTGGACTTTTGGGCTACTTGGTGTGGACCATGCAAACAAATCGCTCCTTATATCGAAGAATTAGCTCAAGAATATGAAGGTAAAATAGCTGTCGGCAAATGTGATGTTGATGAAAACGACGAACTGCCAGGACAGTTTGGCGTACGCAACATCCCGACTGTGCTTTTCTTGAAAAATGGTGAATTGGTAAACAAATCAGTAGGTGCCGTTACCAAGAATAAGCTCAAAGAAATGTTTGACGACCTATTAACAAAATAAAAAAAAGAATTCAAAGTTCCGAATGGTTTCTCCTGACGGACAATTGGTTTAATCAATAAAAACATCACAACTATGGGAATGGAAGAGGATTTCTTATTGGAAGATGCAGATGACGAACAGACCATCCAGTTTATCAAGAATTATCTGCCACAAGATTTGAAAGAACGGTTCTCTGATGATGAACTGTACTATTTTTTGGACGTCATGGTTGATTATTATGCCACAAGTGGTGTATTGGATGCACAACCCGATGAAGACGGCTACATCAACATCGACCAAGATGAGATTGTAGACTATATCATTCGCGAAGCCAAGAAAGATCAAATGGGTGAATTCTCCCCCGAGGAAATCCTATGGGTAGTACAAGGAGAAATGGAATATGGTAATTCCATTGGCCAGATAGAATAATCCCCATCCGATACTTTTGTCTACACATCCCCGTCATCAACCATAGAGGCTGATGACGGGGATGAATTTGACTATAAACACCATGAAAACGTTCTTATTTCTGCTTGCTTTTACCTTACTATCTCTACACGCTTCAAGCCAGGACTATCGCAACCTGCAAAGTCATACGAAATGGACAAAGCTTGTCCCCAAACTGGACTCAGTTTTCTTTCATACTGATGAAGCAATTCGCATTGGAGAAAACGTTCTACTATACCAACAAATCACAGGGGCCTGGCCTAAGAATATCTACATTCCCGCAGAGCTATCCAAAGAAGAACAAAAGTTAGTCGTTGCTTCTCAAAAAGATACCGATAAAAGTACGATTGACAACAATGCCACCACTACCGAAATTGAATACCTCTCGAAACTATTCAATGCCACCCAAGATGTCCGATACCGAGACAATGCCTTGCGTGGCATAAACTATTTGCTAAAAGCCCAATACAATAATGGTGGATGGCCTCAGTTCTATCCCCGCGCAACAGGCTATTACGTACAAATCACCTACAACGACAACGCCATGGTAAGAGTATTGAAACTACTCCGAATGGTAGCTCAGCAGCAAAACCCATATACTTTTATCAATGATTCATTGGCAGCTTGTGCACAAAAAGCATTCGACAAGGGTATAAATTGCATCCTGCGCACTCAAATCCGTCAAAAGGGAAAACTAACGGTGTGGTGTGCTCAGCACGACCGCAACACCTTAGCACCCTGCAAAGCAAGAGCCTACGAGCTACCTTCACTTAGCGGACAAGAATCTGTTGATATTGCACTACTGCTCATGTCTATTCCTTATCCTTCGGATGCTATCAAAGCAGCAGTGATAGGTGCAGCAGAGTGGTTCGACAAATCAAGAATAAAAGGACTAAACAAAGAATACTTTATCAATGAAGACGGAAAACAAGATTTCCGAATGACACCTTGTGATAGCTGTCCCGATTTATGGGCACGCTTCTACGACCTTAAAACCAATCAACCATTCTTCTGCGACCGAGATGGAATCCTCCATTACGATATCTCTGAAATCGGATATGAACGTCGCAACGGATACAAATGGTTTAATACCGATGGAAATAAAGTAATCACTCAATATAAAAAATGGAAAAAGAAATGGAACTAAAACAGCCTCAATCAACTGGAATCTTTCATCTCATCGCCATACTCATCGTCGGGGTATGGGGAACAACATTTATCTCTACCAAACTATTAATTGAGCATGGATTAACTCCTCAAGAAATCTTCTTGATTCGCTTTGCTATCGCTTATATCGGCATTTGGTTCATCGGTTCCAAACGTCTTTGGTGCAACAATCTGAAAGACGAGCTTTGGCTTTTACTGGGAGGGATCACAGGAGGTTCGGTCTATTTCTTAACAGAAAATACAGCTTTAGGCATCACATTGGCAAGCAATGTCTCTTTCATCGTGTGTACAGCTCCGTTACTCACTGCCTTGCTGTCAATTTTCATCTACCGACAAGAGAAAGCCACCAAACGCCTAATCGGAGGTTCGATACTTGCACTTATCGGAGTAGCATTTGTCGTTTTCAATGGTCGCTTCATTTTAGAGATATCTCCTTTAGGCGATTTGTTATCGCTTACAGCCTCTCTTTCATGGGCTTTCTACAGCCTCATCATGAAGAAGATGACCGGACGCTACTCCACCACATTCATTACACGCAAAACATTCTTTTACGGAGTACTCACCATTCTCCCAGCTTTCTTTGTACGTCCTTGGCAATTTCCCTTACAAAAGTTTGCCGACCCCATTGTGTTAGGCAACTTAATCTTTTTAGGGGTTATCGCTTCACTGATATGCTATGCCGTATGGAACATCGTCTTAAATCGCTTAGGCACTGTTCGTGCATCAAACTATATCTATCTCAACCCCGTATTTACACTTTCCGGTTCGGCTCTTATCCTCAATGAGCGCCTTACCTGGTTAAGTTTTATCGGGGTAGCCTGTATTTTAGCCGGTGTCTATTGGGCTTCGTGGGTAAAACACGAAGCCCAATAGAGAAGGGCTTATCTGTCCTCTCCGCCAATTAGCTCCTTTATCCACCGCAACTGTTCGTAGCGAGTCGACAAGGATACCCAGTGCTCATTGACAGGTGTTATCAATGCCTTCTTTGGGCAATTCAATACATTATATATAATGTAGCTGGTAGTTGGCGGACACGTATTATCGTTGTATCCCCATGTAAGATAAACAGGTACGGTAATCCGTCGTGCGAAATTCACAACGTCATAATAAGCCAATGTTTGCAATTTGGCAGGTGTATCTATACCCTTAAACTTTGTAAACAGATGTGGATAGCCTCCCGCACGTCCTTCCTGATAGCCTATCATATCGCTCAAAGCCGGGTGATTGGCCACACAAGCAGTCACTCGGTTATCAAGTCCTGTTGTTACTAAAGCCAAAGCTCCGCCCTGACTCCCTCCTTGTGCTATCACATGTTTACCATCCCATTCCGGAAGAGTTGTCAGAAAGTCAATGGCACGTATGCAGGCCAGATACACCTTCTTCATATAATAGCTATCCTTGTCATCCAATCCGTTCACCAAATAGCTGTTCTCCTTCGTCCCAAAAGCCGCACTGATTTCCTGATATGTCTCTCTATCCAAATCCGGACGAATCCCATGTATTTCCATATCAAACCGGATAAATCCCTGCTCGGCATAAAAAAGATTCTTCAGAGGGTCCATAGGCTTAATGCCCGCACCTGGAGGCGAAAAGACCACCGGACACTTGCCTTCCTTTTTAGGCTTGGTCAGATAGCCATACACATACTGCCCCGGACGATAACATTGCAACTTCACCAAATAGCAATCCACCGTATTAGTGGAATATTCCTCCACAAACCGAACGGTTGTTTCCATCGGACATTTAGAAGCTTGCTCTATTGCATTCTGCCAAAAGGTTGAAAAGTCGGCAGGCATCTTCACAGCTGGCTGTAGTTTTTCGGGCGAAAAGCCCAATTTAATATGATGCTGAAATGTTTCTTCACCCAGTTTCGCAGAAAAGCGACAATCCAAGAACCCCGGCTTATCCATTGTCCCCACCGGCACAATCGCTTTCCCATCTTTCAAGCGAATCACTCCGTTCTGTCGAGAAGGCAACAATTCCGGTCCAATCTCATAACTGATTTCCAAATCATCCTGCAAGATACCATACCGATAAACAGCGACAGTTACTTCTGCTTTTTCCCCGGTTTTATAAAGCCAATCAACATGATTGGGCGTTGTCACCCAAAGCACATCACTCCGATAAGGATAATTTTCAGCCCACGACATCCAATGCCCTATAAATAAGAGCATAAAAAATAATACTCGTCTCATTCCACATCCAATTAGTTGTTAAGTTGTATTTTATATTCTCGGCACAAATATATAAAAAATCCCCTCCATGCAAAAGCATGAAGGGGATAATAGGGGGTTATGCGATTATCTCTCGTACTATTTAATAGCGAGGCTTAATCTGCTTAAAAAAGTCATTCCCTTTATCATCTACCAAAATAAATGCAGGGAAATCTTCTACTTCAATCTTCCAGATAGCTTCCATACCCAATTCTGGATATTCCACACATTCGATGCTCTTGATATTGTTTTGAGCCAAGATAGCAGCCGGTCCGCCGATACTTCCGAGATAGAAACCTCCATGTTTCTTACAAGCATCAGTTACCTGCTGGCTACGGTTACCCTTGGCCAACATAATCATGCTACCGCCATGACTTTGGAACAAGTCTACATACGGGTCCATACGTCCTGCAGTTGTTGGTCCCATTGAGCCACAGGCCATACCGGCAGGAGTCTTAGCCGGGCCGGCATAATAAATCGGATGATCTTTAATATACTGAGGCAATTCCTCTCCACGGTCCAAACGTTCTTTCAGTTTGGCATGAGCAATATCACGACCAACAATGATTGTACCGTTGAGCGACAGACGGGTAGCAACCGGATATTTAGACAATTCTTTCAAGATTTCTGCCATCGGACGGTTCAAGTCGATTTTAACAGCATCGCCTTCACCTGCTTCACGCAGTTCTGCCGGAATCAGTCTGCCCGGATTATCATCCAACTTTTCAATCCAGATACCATCCTTATTAATCTTACACTTGATGTTACGGTCAGCAGAACAAGATACGCCCAAACCTACCGGACAAGAAGCTCCGTGACGTGGCAAACGAATGATGCGTACATCGTGTGCATAGTATTTACCACCAAACTGAGCACCTAAGCCGATGCGGTGTGCTTCTTCCAATACCTGTTTTTCCAATTCAATATCACGGAAAGCGCGTCCACCTTCATTACCTGTAGTAGGCAAGTTATCGTAATAATGAGTAGAAGCCAGTTTCACAGTCAGCAAATTCTTCTCAGCCGAAGTACCACCAATTACAAAAGCAATGTGATACGGAGGGCAAGCAGCTGTACCCAATGTTTTCATCTTTTCTACCAAGAAAGGAACCAAGGTCGTCGGATTCAAAATAGCTTTTGTCTCCTGATACAGATAGCTCTTGTTGGCCGATCCACCACCCTTAGTCACGCAAAGGAAATTATATTCCATACCTTCTGTTGCTTCCAGGTCAATCTGAGCCGGCAAGTTACATTTGGTATTTACTTCGTCATACATATTCAGAGGTGCATTCTGCGAATAGCGCAAGTTCTCTTCCGTATAAGTTTTGAATACACCCAGCGAAAGAGCTTCTTCATCGCAATAGCCGGTCCAAACTTGTTGTCCCTTCTCGCCATGGATGATTGCCGTACCGGTATCTTGACAGAAAGGCAATTTGCCTTTGGCAGCCACTTCGGCATTGCGCAAGAATGTAAGGGCTACATATTTATCGTTATCACTTGCTTCTGGATCGCTCAATATCTTAGCCACCTGCTCATTGTGGGCAGGACGGAGCATGAAAGAGACATCGCGG
>DYCT01000041.1:1067-5223 GCA_019417975.1 Bacteroides sp. | reverse complement strand
AATGCTGCATTCGCCATCGCAGTCAGACCTTCCTTGGCTACTTTCAGGATAGGTTTTCCCTCAAACTCGCTTACCGACACATAGTCTTTGGTCAGGAGATAATACTCCGTATCGTCCTTTCCATGTTCAAACATGGGCTGGTACTTAAACTCAGGTATTGCCATATCGTTTCTATTTTTTTTGATTAAAAGTGTTAGTTAGTGATGCCAAAGATACATATTATTATTGAAATATTTCTTCAATTCAGAATAAAAAGAGACTCCTTCAGCCGTATTTCCCATAAGCAACAAAACGCCGGCTATCAGTCTGCCACATTACGCATACGGACAATGAGTTCTTCGCCCAAAGCCGACTTTATTTCGATATGCTTCAGCACGGCAGTAACAAATGGATTGCTCTCGAAATCACCACGCACTTGTTCGAAATCTTGCTTTTTCTCCCGTCGCGAACCATCAGCACCAAAGCCGGTCATCGAAGAGAGCGAAAACTCTTTCTTGGCATCTTCGTAAACCATTTTATCCAGTCCGACGACAGCCTCTTTCCACATTTGCACAATCTCGATAATATCATGAGCCGTCAAATCATCCGGAGCAATGCCATAAAACTCTTCTATCTTCTGATAAGCCCAAGTCCACTCATACGTATAATAGTTGGCATGCATCTCGGCAAAACGAGCATTAATATCTTTCAGCTTATTGACCCGACCAGCCTCAATGTCATCTATCAGCCTGTCCACTTCACTCTTCGGAGCTATCAAGCCCGATATATCCACCCATTCCCCAACACCAATTTGCGTATCTGGTTTCATGCGCATCCGTATCTGCTCATCGTCCTTGAAATCGATTCCTTCCAAGCGTTTGATAATCGAATTACCTAAAAACTTATGAATAGCTGTTTCGTAAAATCCAATACCGTTTTTCAAAGAAGAACTTTTGATTTTGGCACTCTGATATGAGTAAGTATCCGACAATTCTCCGGATGCTTCACGCAACGCTGTGAGCAAAGCCCTTCCCTTAAACATCTTCTGTACGGTATACGGACTCAATAGATTATAGTTGACGCAATCCAGCCGACAGTCGTCCATACGCTTATCGCGCTTCGGCCATTTCTGGGCATCACGAATCGTTCCCACACTCCGCAAGTTTACACCCGGCACAAGGTAAGTGGTGTTTTTTTGCTCTATCAGATAAGAGAAAGGCAGATTGGATGTATCCGCATGGTTTACATGACGACCCATTACCAAAGAGAAAGCCCCCACACGAGCCGGCCATAGGATGTAAGAGTCGGAGGTAGTCTTTGCTCCTCGTTCCATCGTCCCTTGATGAATAGGTCCCAACTTATACATGTGATTACTCTGGTTTGACCCTGAACCTGCATTCATAAAGGAAAACATACCCGCTATCAAAAGTGTTGATTTATGATGCGTCACTGTATAAGGTCCGGCAAATATCGCACAAGCTTCACCGTTTTCGCCCAAGCAGTTGCAGAAGAACAAAGAGTCGGATGCCGAATAATGATGTCCCAACTGGCAAGCCTGTCCCACAAAGCAACGCGACAACATCGCTCCGTCTTCCACTTTCGAGCCGGAAGAGACAATAAAATCTTCACAGACCACTCCATAACCAATGTGCACCGGTGCTTTTTCATTACTGTTGATACTTCCATTTTGCAAGCGGCAAGCTCCCTCTATGTGTGCATAATCGTCAATACGCACATCCTTGATAGAGCCCGTATTCAATATATACACATGTTTGCCGATACTTCCGGTAGCAGAAGCATGCTTGTTGGCATAAAAGTCGGTAATATCTTTCAGTCGAGCTATCAATTCCGGCCGATGGCGATACAATGCCGATATATAAGCCAGATGAGCCGACAGCTTATCGTTCATACAGACTTCGCGTCCCCCTGTTTCATTCAGTACCGATACCTCCACTCCGTTTCCAAAGCGAGAGATCCCATCTACCAATATTACATCCACATTTTCGATGAATGTATCATCTCCAATTTCATAATTGGCAATGTAGTTCTGGATATTCTCAATACAACAGTTGTCACCAACCGTCACTTGATGCAAGGTGACATGACGCAATCCACTATGTTTTGTAATGCCGCCGGGCAATTGAAATACTTTCTCGAATACCCCCAGTCTGACCTCACCCGAGAATCGAGTATGATACACATGTGTTGTCGAGAAGTTCGGTGCAACATACACCTGCTCCCAATCGTCAGCCACACAGAACTGACTTTGCAAACGAGACACCTCGTCAGTTGTCAGTTTGCGATATTCTTTCATCATTCTTCCTCGTAATTTTGATATAGAAAATCATTGTAAGGATACTTCTGCACGTGCAGTTCCTTTACTTTATTATATACGATTGTTCTCAACTCTTCAATATTCGTTTTCTCCTTTGCTGAGATGAAAATACAATTTTCATTCACCTTGGCCATCCAAGTACGCATCAGTTCTTCCAATGTCCAGTTTTCTTTCGTGCGCGGTGTCAAATCATCCTCAGCTTTATGTGTATACGTATAAGCATCTATCTTGTTAAAAATAATCATGCCCGGCTTCCCACTCGCCCCTATCTCTGCCAATGTCTTTTCCACCACCTCTATTTGTTCTTCAAATTGCGGATGTGAAATATCCACCACATGCAAAAGAAAATCAGCTTCACGCACCTCATCGAGTGTAGACTTAAACGAATCTACCAGGTCGGTAGGCAATTTGCGAATAAAGCCTACCGTATCGGAAAGCAAGAAAGGCAGGTTTTCGATGATAACCTTTCGCACAGTCGTGTCGAGTGTAGCAAACAGCTTATTTTCGGCAAACACTTCGCTCTTCGACAGCAGGTTCATCAATGTCGACTTACCCACATTGGTATATCCCACCAAGGCTACACGAATCAGACGCCCTCTGTTTTTCCGCTGAGTAGCTTTCTGCTTGTCAATCTCAGCCAGTCGCGACTTCAACAGTGCCATACGGTTCAAAATGATACGACGGTCCATCTCCAACTGTGTTTCACCCGGTCCACGCAGACCCACGGAACCACCTTTACCGCTACCGGATCCACCTCCTTGACGCTCTAAGTGCGTCCACAAACGTTGCAGACGGGGCAGCATGTATTTATTTTGCGCCAGTTCCACCTGCGTCTTAGCGTTTGCAGTCTGTGCCCGCATGGCAAAGATATCCAAAATCAGTGATGTACGATCCAGAATTTTAATCTTCAGTTCCGCTTCTATGTTTCGTATCTGCTTAGCAGACAGCTCATCATCGAAGATTACCATCCCTACTTCCTCTTCCACATTATCTTCGTGAGCCTTTATATATTCTTTTATTTCTTGCAGCTTACCCTTGCCCACATACGTCACAGTATTGGCCTGATCTATTTTCTGGGTAAAGCGTGCCACTACTTCCGCTCCTGCTGTCTCAGCAAGAAAAGCCAGTTCATCTAAATACTCATTTGTTTTGCGCTCATCTTGTGTCTTAGTGATAAGGCCCACTAAAACAGCCTTTTCAGTCTGGGCTTCGGAAATTACAAATTCTTTCATTCTTCTTATTATCTATTATAATCAGGGAACAAATATACCAAATTTCTATAATACTGTATCTATTTCCGACCAATCTCTTATCTCAAAAGTCGGTTTAAAATTCAAATCAGTACGGTTTGCATAATTATAAAACAACTGATGAATCCCGGCAGCGCGAGCCCCTTCTATATCAGCCTCCCAGCTGTCGCCTATCATCAATGCCTCGTTCTGCTGCACATGAGCTACCGAAAGGGCGAAATGAAACAGTTCCGGATAAGGTTTATGCACTCCGAGGTCTTCCGAAAGAATTACTTTCTCGAAATAGTCCGATATACCAGCCGAACGCATCTTCTGTTCCTGTAAATTGCGAAACCCATTCGACAAGATATACAGCCGATACCTCCCGGCCAGATACTCCAATGCTTCACGCGCATGAGGCATCAGTTTACTTTTCAAGGGGATACGAGCAAAAAACGCTTCCGGATATACCCGAAACAATTCCTCATCCTCTACCCCAACGGCACGAAACGGATGAGAGAAACGCATCTCGTTGAGTTCATCTTTCGTAATGCTTCCATTCCCATACTCCACCCACAGTTCTGCATTGCGTTTCTTGTATAGCGAATAATAG
>DYCT01000041.1:0-1057 GCA_019417975.1 Bacteroides sp. | reverse complement strand
GAATAATAGTGTTCGAACGAATCGAAATAGCGATTAAAATCAAAGAGCTGATACACTTCGCGAAAGGTATCTTCCGCATTCCACGAAAAAGCCCAAAGCGTATCATCCAAATCAATAAACAAACTTTTATACATAAGCACAGTCGATTAGAAAAAAATATGCCGATACACATCAAGCATATCGGCATATTTTCAGATGCAATCCATCAAAAGATTATCTGGTCTGTACAACCAAATAGCGTGACACGCTCCAGAATTCTTTGATGTTTGTAATTTTCAAGGTCTGCTGTCCTTTTTCATCTTCTACAAACTCATACGAGCCGGCCGGATGAGTAGTCAGCAGTTTTGCTCTTTTTGCATACAGCTTCAACTCATTCATATTACGGATATCCACCTCTGTAAAATAGTCTTTGTTAAACTCAGCGTTTTTCAAGACATCACCCGAAGCCAAGATTTTCTGGTTCTTCAGTTCGCTCTTTGTTCCGAACACAATCCAAGCTGTATTGATGGCCTTGTCTTGTTCAGCCACTGTTTTTGCTTTAGCCTCGTTTTCTGCAGTCAAGTTTTCCACATCGGTATTCAGGTTGCTTACCGCATCATCCAGTTCCTGAATGCGTACATTCTTTGCTTCCAACTCAGCACGCAACCCTTCAATCTGACGAGTCTTGTTTTCCAGCTCGGCTTGCAACGACTCGATGGCTTTTCTCAGCTGTGCAGAATTTGTATTGCTGTTTTTCAATTGCTTTTGCAACTTAGCAATCTGCGCTTTATTCTCTTCCATTGTTTTCGAGATAAACTGAATATCAGCTTGGATTTTCTGTTTTACAGAAGTAGAGTTTTCATCTGTAGCTCGATGCAAGTCCACTCGGTTTTCGGCTTCATTAATTTGCCGGAACCCTTCCTGGATATCATTAAATGTACCCATAATCTCATCCAACTCGGCATTACGCTGTTCCAAAGCTACAGCCAAAGAGTCTCTCTCGGTTTTCAATTTATCTGAAGAACCGACAAAATCGCACGACGCGACCAACATAGCTCCACATCTGTCTCTTATACAC
>DYCT01000040.1:6791-11002 GCA_019417975.1 Bacteroides sp. | reverse complement strand
CGCATGAATGAATTAATTGACAGACTGATTGACTTGGCCTTTGCCGAAGATATAGGCGATGGCGACCACACCACACTCTCATGTATCCCTGCCGATGCCATGGGTAAAAGCAAACTGCTCATCAAAGAAGCGGGTGTATTGGCCGGTATCGAAATAGCTAAAGAAATATTCCACCGTTTCGACCCTACCATGAAGATAGAAGTATTCATCAACGATGGAGCAGAAGTTAAACCGGGCGATGTGGCTATGATTGTTGAAGGAAAAGTACAATCTCTCCTGCAAACAGAGCGACTGATGCTAAATGTGATGCAGCGCATGAGTGGTATCGCTACCATGACCAGACGCTATGTGAAACGTTTGGAAGGGACACATACACGTGTATTGGACACCCGTAAAACAACTCCGGGTATGCGTATGCTAGAAAAGATGGCAGTTAAGATTGGTGGAGGTGTAAACCACCGCATCGGATTGTTCGACATGATTCTGTTGAAAGACAATCATGTGGACTTTGCCGGAGGTATAGACAAAGCCATCCAACGAGCAAAAGAATACTGCAAAGCTAAAGGGAAAGACCTGAAAATAGAAATCGAGGTGCGCAACTTCGACGAGCTGCAGCAAGTATTGGATTTAGGAGGTGTAGACCGCATCATGCTGGATAACTTCACACCGGAAAACACCCGCAAGGCTGTAGAAATGATTGGCGGTCGATTCGAAACCGAATCATCAGGCGGTATCACATTCGATACACTGCGTGACTATGCTGAATGTGGAGTAGACTTTATCTCTGTAGGAGCTTTGACTCACTCTGTAAAAGGATTGGACATGAGCTTCAAAGCCTGCTAAACAGTCGATAAGCAATTAAAATACAACAAAGCCTCATCGGACAATTACAACTCTATATAAGTTTCCGATGAGGCTTTTTACATGGACTAAAAAACCAGAATATTTATCTTATAAACATCTATTTAGTATAGGTAGAGAAACCATCTTCTTTGACTTTCATCACCCATTCATCTTCCGATTCAAACAAGAGTGTATACATCAACGCATTCTTATCGGCTATTTTGATTGTACCGTTTGAATCAACATATAAATAAGCATTCGAAAAACGTTTCTTATATATTTCCTTACCCGAAGCCGTATCCCAAACCCGAAGTCGTACACCTTTCATAAACACAGCTCCTAGCCCTGCCGACTTCAACTCCACCAATACATCCTGATAAGTAGCCTCCTCTATCTGAATCAAAGAAACCACTCGTGCCATCCTCACTCCTAAAACCGGTTCCATATCACCAGTCTGCGCAGAAGCCGACAAAGTCGTCACAATTAAGAGTAAAGAAGGTAAAATCTTTTTACAGCCATATTCAACTTTTATCAATTAAGGTCATTTGCTATGTACAAAGCATAACTATTTATGTCTTTCATAAGGATTACTCCCCCTTGCTTGCAAATATAATAAATATTCCGGTTATTTTTCCTATTTTTGCACCATGAAAGAATATAGACTTACAGACTGGTTACCTACGACCAAAAAAGAAGTAGAATTGCGCGGGTGGGATGAATTGGATGTCATCTTGTTCTCGGGAGATGCATACGTAGACCATCCATCATTTGGTGCAGCCGTCATTGGTCGTATTCTCGAAGCAGAAGGGTTGCGTGTTGCCATTGTGCCACAACCCAACTGGCGTGACGATTTGCGCGACTTCAAAAAATTAGGTCGCCCACGTCTGTTCTTCGGCATCTCAGCCGGATGTATGGACTCCATGGTCAATAAGTACACAGCCAACAAACGTCTGCGCTCTGACGATGCCTATACACCCGATGCACGTGCCGACATGCGTCCCGAATATCCAACCATCGTCTATACACAGATTTTAAAACGACTATTCCCCGATGTCCCGGTTGTAGTAGGTGGCATAGAGGCATCCATGCGTCGACTTTCTCATTACGATTATTGGCAAGACACCCTTCGCAAAAGTATTCTTATCGATTCGGGAGCAGACTTACTCATCTATGGTATGGGCGAAAAGCCTATCGTGGAATTGGCACAACGGATGCAAACAGCAACAAGCATCCCTACTGATATCCCACAAACCGGATATGTATGTAACAATCCAGCTACTACCGAGAAGGATATCGTGCTTTTCTCGCACGAAGAATGCCTGAAAGACAAAAAGAAGCAAGCCATGAACTTCCGCCACATAGAGGAAGAATCCAACAAATACGAAGCACAACGCATCTTGCAAACGGTAGACGAGAAAACTGTGATTATCAACCCGCCTTATCCTCCACTTACTGAAGCAGAGCTTGACCATTCGTTCGACTTGCCTTATACCCGTCTTCCACATCCCAAATACAAAGGGAAACGCATCCCGGCCTACGACATGATTAAGTTTTCTGTAAATCTGCACCGAGGATGTTTCGGTGGCTGTGCGTTCTGTACCATTTCTGCACATCAAGGGAAATTCATCGTCAGCCGAAGTAAACGCTCCATCTTGGAAGAAGTCAAGAAAGTGATGGAATTGCCCGACTTCAAAGGTTACTTAAGTGACTTGGGCGGACCATCGGCCAATATGTATCGGATGCACGGATGCGATGAAAAACTTTGCCGAAAATGCAAACGTCCCTCGTGTATCCATCCCAAAGTATGCCCGAACCTGAATGGTGACCACCGTCCGTTGCTCGATATTTACCGAACGGTAGATGCCATGCAAGGCATAAAAAAATCATTTATCGGAAGTGGAGTCCGCTATGACCTATTGCAGCATCGCTTTACTGATGATACTCTAAACCATGCAGCAGCCGAGTATACACGCGAACTGATAACCAAACATGTAAGCGGACGACTGAAAGTAGCTCCGGAACATACAGCAGACCGGGTATTGGAAATCATGCGCAAACCTAGCTTCGAACAGTTCAAACAATTCAAGAAGACATTCGACCGCCTAAACAAAGAGCAGAACTTACGTCAACAACTCATCCCCTATTTCATATCTTCACATCCAGGATGTACCGAAGAAGATATGGCTGAACTGGCTGTCATCACCAAACAACTGAATTTCCATCTGGAACAAGTCCAGGACTTTACCCCAACCCCAATGACTGTAGCCACAGAAACCTACTACACCGGTTTCCATCCATATACTCTGAAACCGATATTCTCTGCCCGAAACCAAAAGGAGAAACTACTGCAACGCCTCTTCTTCTTCTGGTACAAGCCCGAATATCGCAAAGATATCATCAACGAATTGCGTAAGTTAGGTCGGAAAGATTTATTAGACAAACTTTACCGATAAGGATATCACATACCGAGTAGCTGATTTAAACAGCTCACAGCTGTTTCCATATCTTCTACGTGTTCTACCACCAAACTGCGCTTGCCGTTCTGTTCACGCAACTTATAATTACGTGGATGCAGACTGATGTATTGCAACATTTTGAAGAACGTATCACTCTTGTAATACGGGCTCTCCGGTATACTGACAAAGAAAAGTGTCATACGTCCACCCTTCAAGAAGATGCGTTCTATACCCAACTGCTTGGCCATTCTACGCAAAGGAACAATACGCAGCAATTCTTCGGTTTCCTTGGGTAATTTACCAAAGCGGTCTTCCAAACGCAAGCGGAATGCCTCAACTTCACTATCTTGTTCCAATCCATCGAGTTCACGATACAACAACATACGTTCGCTACTGCTTGGGATGTATTCTCCAGGGAACAAAAGTTCCAAATCGCTCTCTACTGTACACTCATCCACAAATTTAGCACCTGTTCCAGTTGTTCCTTCGGCATTTAGTTCTTCGGCATACAAGTCGGCAAACTCTTCTGTCTTCAACTCTTTCACCGCTTCACTCAAAATCTTCTGATATGTCTCGTAGCCCAAATCTGCAATAAATCCACTCTGCTCAGCTCCTAACATGTTTCCAGCTCCACGGATATCCAAATCCTGCATCGCAATATGAATACCGCTTCCCAAGTCAGAGAAGTTCTCAATGGCCTGCAAACGTCGACGAGCTTCAGGTGTCAATGTACTCAAAGGAGGTGCCAACAAATAGCAGAATGCTTTTTTATTGCTTCGTCCCACACGCCCGCGCATCTGATGTAAATCGCTAAGTCCGAAGTTTTGTGCTTGATTGATGATAATGGTATTGGCATTCGGTATATCAATACCGCTTTCTATAATCGTAGTGGCAATGAGCACATCATAATCA
>DYCT01000040.1:0-6781 GCA_019417975.1 Bacteroides sp. | reverse complement strand
TTCTCCAGCTGCTCTGGCTCCATCTGTCCATGACCGATACAGACACGTGCATCCGGCACATTACGTTTTACCAATGCTTCCAATTCGGACAAGTTCTGAATACGGTTATTCACAAAGAACACCTGTCCGTTGCGACTCATTTCAAAATTAATCGCTTCACGGATAATATCTTCATTGAATGTATGCACCTCGGTCTGAATGGGGTATCTGTTGGGTGGCGGAGTGCTAATAACCGACAAGTCGCGTGCCCCCATCAAAGAGAACTGCAACGTACGCGGAATAGGCGTAGCTGTCATTGTCAATGTATCAACATTAACTTTCAGCTGTTTGAGTTTCTCCTTTACTGCTACTCCAAACTTCTGTTCTTCATCAATAATGAGCAAACCCAAATCATTAAATTTTACATCCTTACCAATGATACGATGCGTACCAACCAACACATTCACTTCACCGTCCTTCAGTTCCTTCAGTACACGCTTGACATCAGCTGCCTTTCGGGCACGGCTCAAATACTCTACCTTACAAGGGAAACCCTTCAAGCGTTCACTAAATGTCTTATAATGTTGATAAGCCAATACCGTGGTTGGAACCAATACGGCTACTTGCTTATTATCGGCCACTGCCTTGAATGCTGCACGCACTGCCACTTCAGTCTTTCCAAAGCCTACATCCCCACAAATCAGACGGTCCATCGGACGGTCTTTCTCCATATCGTGTTTCACCTCTTGCGTAGCCTTCAGCTGGTCCGGAGTATCTTCATAAATGAAAGAAGCCTCCAATTCATGTTGCAAGAACAAATCCGGACTAAACGAAAAGCCCTTCTCTTCTCTACGCTGCGAATATAGCTTTATCAAATCGCGTGCTATATCTTTAATCTTGGTCTTGGTACGTTCTTTCATCTTCTCCCACGCACCGGTACCCAATTTATTCAGACGAGGTTGGTCGCCCTCTTTCCCTTTATATTTAGAAACCTTATGGAGCGAATGGATGCTAACAAAAACGACATCGTCATTTTGGTATACCAACTTCATCACCTCTTGTGTGGTATCACCTACCGGCAAACGTACCAGTCCGGCAAAACGCCCTACTCCATGATCGGTATGTACCACATAGTCGCCCGGTTGGAACTGATTCAATTCTTTTAGCGAAAGAGCGACTTTACCTCCTCGTGCTTTATCGCTTTTCAGATTATATTTATGAAAGCGGTCGAATAACTGATGGTCGGTAAAAAAACAATTACGCAACTGATTGTCGGCAAAGCCTTCATGAATGGTTTTATTGACAGCCGTAAAGGCAATATCATCGCCTCGTTCTTCAAAAATCGCACGAATACGGTCGGCTTGCTTAGCACTGTCGGTGCATATATATAAGGTATAGCCTTTGGACAAATAATCTTTGAAAGATGTACTGACCAAATCAAAATTCTTATGGAAAATGGGTTGCGGTGTACAATCAAACTGTAAAGTTGCTTCCGGTATTCCCGTTGGTTTCGTTCCAAACTCAATGCGACGAAAGTCCAATGCGCGCGTAATAAACTCCGACCCATCCACCAATTTGTCGGCTAAACGAATATCAACATCCTCTTTCTCGGATTGGATGGCCAACGCTTGTGGCGACAAAGCCTCATCATGTACAGCCTGAATACGCTCTCGCACCCACAACAAGTCTTTCATGGCAAGAACCGTATCGTCCGACAAAAATTCGAGGAAAGACACTTCTGCACTTCCCCCACCCGACAATTCCGGTACAATGGCAATATTCTCTTTCTTTTCTTTTGACAGCTGACTTTCTACCTCAAATGTACGAATACTTTCCACCTCATCGCCAAAAAAGTCAATACGATATGGATATTCGCTTGAAAAAGAGAAAACATCAATGATACTACCTCGCACAGCATACTGTCCCGGCTCGTAGACATAGTCTACCCGCTCGAATCCATATCCGGCAAGCACATCAGCGATAAACTCTGTATCCACCTGTTCACCCACATGCAACTTCAATGTCTTTTCCGAAAGTTCGCCCAGCGACACAACCTTTTCTGCTAAAGCATCGGGATAAGTAACGATGTAAAGTTTATCCGATTCTTTCTGCAACATGCTCAACACCTCCGTGCGCAATATTTCATTTGCCGCATCTTTCTGCCCATACTTGATTGCTCTTCGGTAAGACGATGGGAAGAATAACACGCGCGTATCGCCCAACACTTGTGTCAAATCGTGATAAAAATAGCCAGCATCTTCCAAATCGTTCAAGATAAAGACAAACGAACGAGAATCTCTGGCATAAAGAGATGAAAACAAAAGTGCAGACGAAGAAGCACACAAACCTTTTAAGAAAAGTGTACGAACACCTTCATCTTGTAAAAGCTTCTCTAAAGCTTCTTTATGTGGATGTTTAGAATAGATTTGCTGTAGTTCGGTAATTTCCATATCAAATTCAATCGGAATTGCAAAAGTACAAAAAAATAGAACCATTTATCGATACGCATAAATTAAATTTTGCACAAAGAGACAAGGCGTTTCCTAAATAAATCGTACTTTTGCAACATAACATCTATGAATAGATAAATATATGCAAGCATCAGATAGCATTGTAATCATCCCTACATATCAAGAAAGGGAAAACATAGAAAACATCATCCGAGCCGTATTCGGGCTGGAAAAAGTTTTCCACATCCTCGTCATCGAAGACAATTCTCCTGACGGGACTGCCGATATCGTACGTACCCTACAACAAGAGTTTCCCGAACGCCTGTTCATGATAGAGCGTAAAGGGAAATTAGGTCTTGGAACAGCCTACATCACAGGATTTAAATGGGCTATTGAGCACAAGTATGATTTCATTTTCGAGATGGATGCCGATTTCTCTCACAACCCAAACGACCTACCGCGCCTATACCATGCTTGTACAGTGGAAGGAGGCGATGTAGCCATTGGTTCACGCTACATTAGTGGAGTGAATGTCGTAAACTGGCCTATGGGACGAGTGCTGATGTCGTACTTTGCATCTAAATATGTACGCATCATTACCGGCCTACCCATTCATGACACAACAGCCGGATTCAAATGTTATCGCAGACAGGTATTGGAAACTATTGAACTAGACAAGATACGCTTCAAGGGATATGCTTTCCAGATAGAGATGAAATTTACCGCCTACAAATGCGGATTCAAGATTATTGAAGTTCCCGTCATTTTCATCAACCGAGAGTTGGGTACTTCTAAGATGAACAGCAGCATCTTTGGAGAAGCTGTTTTTGGTGTCATCAAATTGAAAATAAACAGTTGGTTCCGAAAATATCCTCAAAAGCCATGAAACGTACTTTAATATATAATGCGCGTATTGTCAATGAAGGACAAGTGTTCCGAGGCTCTGTCGTGTTGCAAGATGAGATTATTGCTGAAATCTTAAAGGACGATGAAAAGCCCTCTGCGCCATGCGATGAAACTATCGATGCGCAGATGTACTACCTGATTCCGGGAATTATTGACGACCATGTCCACTTCCGTGAACCCGGACTGACCCACAAAGCCGACATCGCCAGTGAAAGTCGAGCAGCAGCAGCCGGTGGAGTCACCTCTTTCATGGATATGCCAAACGTATTGCCACAAACCACTACATTAGAGGCTTTGGAAGACAAATTCCAACGGGGAGCCCAAGAAAGTCTAATCAACTATTCTTTCTATTTTGGAGCGACCAACGACAATACCCACTTATTGAAACAACTCGATAAGAAACGAGTATGTGGCATTAAACTTTTCATGGGAGCCAGTACTGGAAATATGTTGGTCGACCGCCTTGAGGCACTCCGTAAATTGTTTTCCGAAGCCGACATGCTTATTGCCGCACATTGTGAAGACCAAAACATCATCCGCCAAAACACAGAAAAGGCTAAAGCCGAAGCTGGTGATGACCCCGATTTGAGTTGGCATCCGATAATCCGAAGCGAAGAAGCTTGTTACGAATCATCTTCCTTGGCTGTAAAATTGGCCAAAGAAACAGGCGCACGCCTGCACATCTTACACATTACAACAGCCCGCGAACTCAGTTTATTCGACCCTAAGCCTCTGAGTGAAAAACGAATTACTGCAGAAGCCTGTATCGGTCATTTGATGTTTACAAAAGCCGATTACCAGACATTAGGCACCCGCATCAAATGCAACCCGGCCATCAAAGAAGAAAGCGACAGAGCCGCTCTTCGACAAGCATTAAAAGAAGGCAGAATCGATGTGATAGGAACCGACCATGCCCCCCATCTCTTAAGCGAAAAAAACGGAGGCGCACTGAAAGCCGTATCAGGAATGCCTATAATCCAATTTTCATTGGTCTGTATGATGGAATTGGTTCGCGATGGCATATTAAGCATAGAAGAAGTTGTAGAAAAGATGTGCCATGCTCCTGCCACCCTCTACCAGATAGCCCAAAGAGGATTCATCCGTAAAGGATATCAAGCCGACTTGGTATTGCTAAATCCAAATCTGGAATGGACACTCACCACCGACAAAATACAAAGCAAGTGTGGCTGGAGTCCACTCGAAGGAAAGACATTCCACACACAGGTAGAGAAAACATTTGTAAACGGACATTTAGTTTTCAATCAGGGTAAGCTCAACGAGAACTACCGGGGGCAAGCCATTCTATTCAACCGATAAATGACGCTTACATACCCGATACAGCGACTACGAGCCTATATCAACTGGATTTATTTCTACCATGCTTGGGGATTCCAGCCCCACTTTGCCGGCATTGCCAACATACATGGATGTGATGCCTGTCGTGCAATGTGGTTGGCCCACTTTCCGGAACATGAACGAGGAAAGGCAGCCGAAGCGATGCAACTGCATAAAGAAGCCATCCGGATTTTGGAAGAAGTATCAGACAACTTTACCGTAAGAGCAACGTTCCGCTTACTGAAAGCCAACTCGGAAGGCGATGATATTTATATAGACGGCTTACGAATCCCTTTCTTACGGCAACAACAAAGGCTGGATGCCCAGTCGCCCAACCTCTGTTTAAGCGACTTCATCCGTCCGCGTAGCCAAGGGATAGAAGATACAATCGGTGTGTTTGCCACCAGCGTAACCTGCTCTTTGGAGACGCGCTATGCCGACGATGCTTACAAAAGTCTGCTCTTACAGACCTTAGAGAGCCGACTGGCAGAAGCAGCAGCAGAGAAAATGCACGAATACGTACGCAAGGAAGCTTGGGGATATGCCCCCGATGAACAGTTGAGTATCCCGGAACTGCTATCCGAAAAGTTTCAGGGCATACGTCCGGCTATTGGCTATCCGGCTATCCCCGACCAAAGCATCAAGTTCTTGCTCGACAAGCTGCTTAATCTGAAAGAAATAGGTATCAATCTGACTGAAAACGGGGCCATGAATCCACATGCATCAGTCAGCGGATTTATGTTTGCCCATCCGGCAGCCCGCTATTTTCATATCGGGAAAATAGGTGAAGACCAATTACACGATTATGCCCGAAGACGACAACTGCCGATAACACGTATGCAACAATTTCTGAGTTCAAACTTATAAAACGTCCTATAACCCCATGCAACGATATACATTTATTCTCATTTTACTGTTAGCCGTTCCCTACATTTACATTTATCGGTTTTATATCAATAAACTACACCTCCCTTTGGCACTGAAACTATCGTATCTGCTGCCAATTCTCATTTTCGTCTGTATCTATATCTACATGACGTTTATCGCCACTCCCGAATGGCTTTCAGGTGCACACATCGGTTGGATTTTCGCATCGTTTTTCTTTTTGGTTGTTCCACAAGTCGTATTCACATTCTGCTCTTGGCCCGACTTGCTTTTTTCAATCAAATCAATGCCATTTACAAAGTTTGCTTTAGTCGCCGCATTTGTCTGTACCGTCTGTACCGTATATGCTACTCTCTATGGTAAACACCGCTTTCAGACCAAAGAAATCACCTATACCTCCTCTCGGCTACCCAAAGCATTCGACGGCTATCGCATCATACAATTGTCAGACATCCATTTAGGCAGTTTCCTGCAATATCCGGAAAAAGTACAGGAAGCCGTCGACTTGGTCAATGCACAAAACCCGGACCTCATCGTATTTACAGGCGACCTGGTCAATGCCCGAGCAGCCGAACTAAACGGATTCGAGCCCATCCTTTCGCAACTCAAAGCACGCGATGGCGTATATTCTATCCTAGGAAACCACGATTATGGCAAATATTATCAATGGAACAACAAACATGAAGAGATAGAAAACCTCCATGAGCTTAAACAGCGAGAAGCTGACATGGGGTGGATTCTGCTAAACAACGAACACATATTCCTACACAGAGGCACCGACAGCATTGCATTGGCCGGTGTAGAAAACTGGGGCAAACCACCTTTCAACGGGCGAGGCGACTTACAAAAAGCACTGGCAGGAACCGGAAATGCCTTTAAAATACTACTAAGCCATAATCCAACCCACTGGAGGGCAGAAGTACTCCCAAACTCCGATGCCGACCTCACGCTATCGGGACATACCCATGCCATGCAACTGATTGTAGGCGGCTACTCACCTTCCTCTAAATTCTATCCGGAATGGCAAGGAATATATCAAGAAGGAGAACGTGCCCTCTATGTAAATATCGGTCTGGGAACAGTAGGTATGCCATTCCGTTTCGGAGCCTGGCCCGAAATCACGGTGATTACGCTGAAAAAGAATTAAAAAAGAAGGTAACTCCAACTTATTCAAATATTTCCATTACATTTGTAATAGATAAAAAAGAAGCCAATCAATATGAAGT